>JBKOZA010000089.1:0-2783 GCA_046725675.1 Candidatus Methylomirabilota bacterium | reverse complement strand
ATGGTCACGGCGTCGACGCGCGGCGTGACGATGGTGCCGACGTTCGGCGCCGAGCCGGTGATGGGGACGAACCCGCTGGCCTTCGCGGCACCGGCCCGCCGCAACGCGCCGTTCGAGCTCGACATGGCGACCACCACCGTCGCCGCCGGCAAGGTGAAGGTCCACAAGCTCAACCACCGTCCGCTGCCGGCCGGCTGGGTCGTGGACGACAAGAACCAGACGGTCACCGATCCCGAGCGCGCGTTCGGCTACGTCTTCGACCGGCCCGAGGGCGGGATCACGCCGCTCGGCGGCGCCCGCGAGGTCGGCGGCCACAAGGGCTACGGCCTGGCGGTCATGGTCCACATCCTCGGCGGCGCGCTGGCCGGCGCCTCGTTCTCGCCGATCCGCAACCGCACGCAGAAGCCGTCCGACCCCCACAACATCGGCCACTTCTTCATGGCGATCGATCCCCGCGCCTTTCGCGGCGAGGGCGAGTTCGAGGACGACCTCGACCAGGTGATCGATACCTTGCACGACGCCAAGCGGGCGGATCCGGCCCAGCCGGTCCTGGTGGCCGGCGATCCCGAGCGGGCCACGCGCCAGGAACGCCTGCGCGACGGGGTGCCGGTGCCGGACGACCTCATGGAGCAGCTCCGCACCGTGGCGAAGGACGCGAACGTCCCGTTCGTCCTGGGAGATCGCTGAGCCATGAACGACAACGCGTACCGGGCGCGGGCCGAACGGGGCGAGGTGCAGATCGGCACGTGGGTGACGATGATCCGCACGCCGGCGGTCCTGACCCTGCTGCAGGCGACCGGCCTGGACTTCGTCCGCGTGGACATGGAGCACTCACCGTTCTCGATGGAGACGGTCGCCGACATGGCGACGCTGGCGCGCGCGCTCGACTTCCCGATGGTGGTGCGGCCCCCCGAGGGCAACCGCGAGTGGATCACGCGGCTGCTCGACGCCGGCGTGTGGAACCTGCACATTCCCCAGGTCGAGACGCCGGAGCAGGCGGCCGCGGTGGTGGCCTGCTCACGCTACGCGCCGCTGGGCGAGCGCGGCATGTACGGCTTCGGTCCCCACACCCAGTACCAGGCGGCACCGCCGGCCGAGCACATGGCCGCCGCCAACGCGCGCGTGCACGTGACCGCGATGCTGGAGAGCCAGGGCGCGTTCGAGCGGCTCGACGCGATCGCCGCCGTGCCGGGCATCGACGCGCTGACGATCGGGCCCACCGACCTCGCCCAGGACCTCGGCGTGCTCGGCACGCCCAAGCAGCGCGACGTCCTCAACGAGTACCGCCGGCGGCTGGTCGAGGCCTGCCGCAAGCACGGCAAGGCCGTGTCGATGGCCGTCGACAGCATCGACAGCGTGCGCGAGATGATCGCCCTGGGCGCCACGATCGTGAACTTCTCGTCCGAGACGGCCGTGCTGCGTGCCGCCTACGCCGCGGCCGTCGCGGAGATCCGCCGCGCCTCCGCCGCGCGCTGACGCTCATCGGGCCGCTCGCGCTCTTCCGCCTCGGGGACTTTCGCTGCCTCGGGGCCTCCGTCTTCCTGAACGCCGTCGGGATGATGGGCGAGGTGGTCGTGCTCGGCTGGCTCGCGCTCGAGCTGACCAACTCCCCGTTCCTGGTCGGGGTGGCGCTGGGCATGCGGATGGTGCCGCTCTTCTTCGTCGGGGTGCCGGCCGGCGCGCTGGCCGATCGCGTCCCGCGCCAGCATCTGCTCCTGGTCACCGGTGTGGGTCAGGCGCTCACGGCGGCCACCCTCGGCACGCTCAGCCTGCTGGGCCTGGTGCGGCTGGAGCACCTGCTGCTGCTGACGCTGCTGGCCGGCGTCCTGCGCGGGCTGGAGCACGCGGCCCGACAGAGCTACACGCACGACGTCGTCGGGCCCACCGCGCTGCTGAGTGGGCTGGCGGTCCTCGGGGTGAGCATGCGGGTTGGCTGGCTCCTCGGCTCGCTGGGCGTCGGCGCCGTCATTGCGCACCTCGGCTCCGGCACCGCCTACCTCGCCGTCGCGCTCGGATTCCTGGGCGGCGGCCTGGCGCTCCTGCCGGCGTCGGCTTCGCCGCGGGAGCGGGGGCCGGCGGTGGGCTCGCTGTGGCAGAGCGCGCTGGACTTCCTCGTCGCGGTGGGTCGTGACCGCACGCTGCTCGCGCTGATGATGCTCACCGCAGGCGCCGAGATCCTGGGCTTCGCGCATCAGGCGCTGCTGCCCAGCCTCGCCCGCGACGTCCTGCACACCGGCCCCGAGGGGCTCGGCGCCCTGAACGCCGCTCGCGCCGTCGGCGGGATCCTCGGACTGGCCGCCGCGTCGGTCCACGGCGCCGCCCGGGGTGGCGCGCTGTTCCTCGGCGTGCTGGTCTCGTTCGGCGCCAGCCTCGTGATGCTCGGCGCCTCGCCGTACGTGGTCGGCCTCGCGGGCGTGCTGGTCGTGCTGACCCTCGTGAACGCGGCCGGCGCGCTGGCCGACCTGCTCGCCCAGAGCCTGTTGCAGCTGAGCGTCCCCGGCCATCTGCGCGGGCGGGCCGGCGGGGTCTGGGTGCTCGCGATCGGGCTGGCGCCGCTCGGTCAGCTCCAGATCGGCGCGCTGGCCTCGCTGTTCGGCGTCAGCATCGCGCTCGGCACCAGCGGGCTGGCGTTGGCGATGCTGGCGGCCACGACGGCGCTGCTGGTTCCCCGCGTGCGGCGCGTCTAGGCGTGCCGCTCGAGGCCGCCGGCGCGCTGCTCTCGCCGCTGCTCGGCACGCTGGAACGCGTGGTCTGGGTCCAGCGTCATCTCCATCCACCCGCGG
>JBKOZA010000088.1:0-1781 GCA_046725675.1 Candidatus Methylomirabilota bacterium | reverse complement strand
GAGCTGATCTACAACGGCCTGCTCGGCCGCGACGAACGCGGCGATCCCACACCGGACCTGGCCGAGAGCTGGGCGATCGAGCAGGGCGGCGCCGTCTATCGCTTCCGGCTGCGTGACGGTGTCACCTGGCACGACGGCATGCGCTTCACCGCGGCCGACGTGAAGTTCACCTTCGAGGAGGTGCTGCTCAAGTTCCACGCGCGCACCAAGGCCTCGATGGGCGGCGCGCTGGCCGGCATCGACGCGCCCGACGACCGGACCGTGATCTTCCGGTTCAAGCAGCCCTACGCGCCCCTGCTGCTGCAGCTCGACGCCACCGAGGCGCCCATCGTGGCCCGCCACGTCTACCAGGGCGGCGATCCGCAGACGAACCCGGCGAATGTGAAGCCGATCGGCACCGGGCCGTTCAGGGCGGTGTCGTATCAAAAGGGAGCGGAGATCCGGCTGGCCCGGAACCCGAAATATTTCAAGCCGGGGCTGCCGTACCTCGACGAGATCGTGATGCGCATCATCCCCGACGCCGGCACCCAGGTGCTGGCGCTGGAGAACGGCGAGGTCGATTTCCTGTGGGGCGTCCCCGGCCCGCTTCAGGAGCGACTGAAGGCCGACGCCCGCTTCCGAACGGCGCAGACGTCTTATCACCCGGGCGGCTCGAACTGCATCATGACGATGAGCTTCAACCTCGACCGACCGGTCTTCAAGGACGCGCGGTTGCGCCGCGTGGTGGCGCTCGCGCTCGACCGTGAGGCGTTCCTTCGCCAGGTGCTGTTCGGCGAGGGACGGGTGGCCACGGCCCCCATCTCGAGCGAGATGGCGTGGGCCCACGCGCGCGGCCTGAGCCTGCCGGGATTCGACCGGGCCGAGGCGGAGCGGCTGCTCGACGCCGCCGGCTGGAGGAAGGAGCAGGGCGCGACACGCGTGGCGCGCGGTGTGGCCGGCGTCGCCGACGGCACGCGCCTGGCCATCGACTTCCTGCACTTCCCCACCTTCGCCAAGTACGGCGAGCTGATGCGTCAGCACCTGGGCGCGGTGGGGATCGAGGTGACCCAGCGTCCGCTGGAGCCGTCGGTGTTCGCGCCCACGGTGTTCAAGGACCGCGCGTTCGACACCAACGTCATCTCGTACTGCAACGGCCCCGACCCGGAGATCGGTGTACGACGGATGTACCACTCCTCGCAGATCGGCCCCGCCCCGTTCACGAACGCCGCCGGCTACCGCAACGACAAGGTCGACGCGCTGTTCGACCAGGCGAGCCGCACGGTCGAGCGCGACCGACGCAGCGCGCTCTACCGCCAGATCCAGGAGATCGTCGCCCAGGACCTGCCCTACGTCTGGCTGGTGGAGACGCCGACGACGCGCGCGTGGGCCGCGCGCTGCGGCGACTTCCGCGCCTGGACCGGACTCTTCGCGGAGGCGGCCTTCTGTAAACGGTCGTAGCCGCGCGTGAGCCCGCGCTACCTGCTGCGACGTCTCCTGCAAGTCGTCCCGGCGGTGGCGGGCATCGTCCTGCTGGCGTTCGTCGTCGTCCATACGGCGCCCGGCGACCCGGTCGTCGCTCTCGGCGGCGAGCACGGCGACGCCGCCTACTACGCGTTCATCCGCGCCAAGTTCGGCCTCGACCGCCCGCTGCCCGAGCAGCTCCTCGCCTACGGGGCGAGCGTGCTGCGCGGCGATCTCGGCCAGTCGTTCGTGCACGGCCGCCCGGTCGCGCACGTGGTGGCCGAGCGCCTGCCGGCGACGCTGCTGCTCATGGGCACGGCGCTGCTGCTGTCGAGCCTCGC
>JBKOZA010000087.1:0-3143 GCA_046725675.1 Candidatus Methylomirabilota bacterium | reverse complement strand
GCCCACGCCACGGCCGCCGCGACTGGACAATGCCTGGCTGGCGATGCTGTTCCTGCTCGCCGCCGAGACGATGTTTTTTGCCGGGCTCATCTCGGCGTTCTTCGTGCTGCGCCTGGCCGCGCCGGTGTGGCCGCCGCCGCTCCAGCCGCGGCTGCCGGTCCTGGTCACCGGCCTGAACACGCTCGTGCTGCTGACCTCCAGCGTGGCCATGGTCGCCGCCCTGCGGGCAGCGCGCCGGGTGGACACCCGGGCCCTGATGGAGCGGCTCGCCGCAACGGCCGGCCTGGGGGCGCTGTTCCTCGCCGTCCAGGGCTACGAGTGGGCGCGGCTCATCCATTACGGACTCACGGTGACGTCGGGCGCCTACGGCGGCACCTTCTACACCCTCATCGGCGTCCACGCCGCGCATGTGCTCGGCGCCCTGGTGTGGCTCGCGGTGACGCTCGTCATGGCGACGCGGGGCCGCTTCGCGGACGGCCGCTTGACGCGTCTGCGCGCCTGCGCGACCTACTGGCACTTCGTGGTCGGGCTGTGGCCGATTCTCTACCTGACGGTGTACCTGCTGTGACGACCCGCGGGACACGCGTCGCCGTGGCGGGGCTGGCGCTGGCCATCGGGCTGGCGCCACGGGTGGCGCTCGCTTGTGCCGCGTGCCTGTCGTCGGCCTACGGCGACCGTTCGTTCAACTGGGCCTACGGAGCCCTGATGGTCGCGCCGTTCCTGCTGACGGTCGTCATCGGCGGCGTGCTGGCCTGGAGCGCGGGCTACCGCCTGCGGTGGCGACCGTCGCTGCGAGCGTCGACCATGACCGGACCGATCCCCGCAAACGAGGAGAGATCATGAGTCAGGCTGCTGCAACGCACGCCGCAGCGCACGCGGTGGTGGAACCGGCCGAGTCCCCGCTCACACCGGAGAGCTGGGGCAAGCTCGGCATGTGGATTTTCCTGGCGGGTGACGCCGTCGGATTCGGCACCCTGCTGGCCGCCTACGGCGGCATGCGGGCGACCAGCGCCGACTGGCCGAACCCCTACGCGGTGCTCGGCATCAACCTGACCGCCGCCATGACGTTCCTGCTCATCTGCTCCAGCGTGACGATGGTCAAGGCGCTCGAGTGGCTGGGCCGAGGCGACCGGGGCAAGGCGAAGCTGTTCCTGTTCTTCACCGCGCTCGGCGGCGCCATCTTCGTCGGCTGCCAGGCCTACGAGTGGACACACCTGATCCACCGCGGCCTGCACATCGACGGCAACCCCTGGGGTGCCGCCCTGTTCGGCACGTCGTTCTTCATCGTGACGGGCTTTCACGGGCTGCACGTGTCGGCCGGCGTGATCTACCTGCTCTGCGTCATCGGCGTCGTGTCCCGGCGGCCGAATCCCGCCGCCAGCTACAACGTCGTCGAGATCACCGGCCTCTACTGGCACTTCGTCGACCTCGTCTGGATCATGGTGTTCACCTTCATGTACCTCCTCTGAGGAGGACGTAAGCGATGGCGGGCGACCACAAGCACCCGAACTACATGGCGATCTTCTGGACGCTGGCCGTCCTCACCGTGGTGGAGATCGCGGTCGTGTTCCTGCCGTTCGGCAAGCTGGTCAACGGCACGCTGCTGACGGCGCTGGCCACCAGCAAGGCGGCGCTCGTGGCCATGTACTTCATGCACCTGAAGTTCGAGACCCGCACGCTGGGCCTCATCGCCCTCACGCCGCTGGCGATCGCCACCCTGCTGGTCTTCGTCATCCTCCCCGACGCGTTCTTCGTCGCCCACAAGACCGCGAACGTCAAGCCGGCGACGGAAGCGCCGGCCAAGCACTAGTCTCCCGCCACGGTGGCTCGCGGAGCGCGGGATGGCGGAAGAGGGAGTCCTGGCGCGCGTCATCCTCGCGGAGCGGCGGGCCCTCGCCCTCCGCTGCCCGCGCTGCGGCCGCGCCCCGCTCTTCCGCGGATGGTTCGCGATGAACCTGGTCTGCGCGGTGTGCGACCTTCGCTTCGAGCGGGCACAGGGATACTGGGTGGGCGCGATCTACGTGAACTACGCCGCGACGACCCTCATCGCGGTCACCGGCTTTTTCCTGCTGTGGAGGCGGGCCGGCCTGGACCCGGTGGGGCAGCTGGCGCTGTGGGTGCCCTTCGTCATCGTGTTCCCGCTGTGGTTCTTCCGTTACAGCCGCAGCCTGTGGCTGGGTCTGGAGTACGGGCTGAACCCGGAGCCCTGAGGGCCCGGTGCTGAGCATCGTTGCCGCCATCGCCCTGCTGGCCACCCTGGCCACGCCGGCCCCGGCGTACGACGTCGTCAGCGTGACCGACCCGGGGGTTCTGGCCGGCGTCGTGAGGTTCGCCGGCACGGCGCCGAGGCTCGCGCCCCTGCTGGTGGCCAGGGACCGTGACGTCTGCGGCGATCACAAGGACGCCGAGCCCCTGGTGCTCGGCCCCGAGGGCGGCGTGCGGGACAGCGTCGTCCTGCTCGAGGGCGTGGCGCGCGGCAAGAGGCCGGGCGCGGACGCCGTCCTCGACAGCAGCCGCTGCGCGTTCGTCGGCCACATCACGGCCGTCATGACGGGCGAGCGGGCCCGCGTGAAGAACGGCGACGCCGTGCTCCACAACCCCCACGGGTTCCTCGGCCGGCCCACCGTGTTCAACCTGGCCCTGCCCAGCCGGGATCAGACGATCGACATCACTCGCCGGCTCAGCCGGCCCGGCGTGATCCGGGTCGTGTGCGGTGTCCATCCGCACATGGCGGCGTGGATCGTCGTCCACGACAGTCCGTACTATGCCGTGACGGACGAGCGTGGCGCCTACCGCATCGAGGGGATCCCTCCCGGCGGCTACCGGGTCACGATGTGGCACGAGGGCTTCCGCCCTCGCGGCCGGGATCGGGACGGGCGACCGCAGTTCGACACGCCGCGCACGGTGCGGAAAGACGTTACCATCGCGCCCGGGGCGACGGCCACGATCGACTTCGAGCTCAGATAGGAGAGGCCGAGCATGTACAAGCACATCTACGTTCCGGTCGACAACTCCGACTACTCGAATCGCGCCATCGACCTGGCCGTCGAGCTGGGCCGCGCGTTCGGGGCCAGGCTGACGGGTTGTCACGTGTACGCCGCCCGGCTGCACGACTACCGGTTCAAGCAGATGGAGTACACGCT
>JBKOZA010000086.1:0-1554 GCA_046725675.1 Candidatus Methylomirabilota bacterium | reverse complement strand
GATCGCGTCGGGGGACTTCTCCCGGCGCGTGGACATCCCGAACCGCGACGAGCTGGGGGCCCTCGCCGCCAACCTGAACCGCATGAACGACGAGCTCGGGCGGCTGTACCGTGAGCTGGAGACGGCCAGCCAGCACAAGTCGGAGTTCCTCGCCAACATGTCCCACGAGCTCCGCACCCCGCTCAACGCCATCATCGGCTTCTCGGAGGTGCTGGACGACCGCATGTTCGGCGAGCTGAACGACAAGCAGGCCGAGTACGTCCGGGTCATCCTGACCTCCGGGCGCCACCTGCTCTCGCTGATCAACGACATCCTAGACCTCTCCAAGGTCGAGGCCGGACGCATGGAGCTGGACCTGGGGACGTTCAACCTCCGCACGGCGCTCGAGAACGCGCTCACGCTGGTCCGCGAACGGGCCATGCGCCACGGGCTCACGCTCGACCTGGCGATCGACGAGACGCTCGAGGACATCGTCGCCGACGAGCGCAAGTTCAAGCAGGTGCTCCTCAACCTCCTCTCCAACGCCGTGAAGTTCACCCCTGAGGGCGGTCGGATCGACGTGCGGGCGGTGCCCGCGAACGGCACCGTCGAGGTGTCGGTCACCGACACCGGCGTCGGCATCGCGCCCGAGGACCGGGAGGCGATCTTCGAGGAGTTCCGCCAGGTCGGGCAGGCCGAGCGCAAGCGCGAGGGTACGGGTCTGGGCCTCGCCCTGGCCAGGAAGTTTGTCGAGCTCCACGGCGGCCGCCTGTGGGTGAAGAGCGAGGTCGGTCGAGGATCGACGTTCACGTTCAGTCTCCCGGCGGGCCCTCATGCCGGGTGAGCTGATCCTCGTCGTCGAGGACAACGACAACAACCGGATGCTCATCCGCGACGTGCTCCGGGCGACCGGCTACCACGTCGTCGAGGCGGAGAATGCCGAGGACGGTCTGCGCATGGCCACGGAACACCGGCCGGCCTTGATCCTCATGGACATTCAGCTCCCGGGTATGAGCGGGACCGAGGCACTGCTGCGGTTGCGCGCCGATCCCGCCACCCGCGCGATCCCGGTGATCGCCGTCACGGCCTCCGTAATGACGCAGGACCGGCGTCAGATCATGGCCGCCGGCTTCGACGGCTACCAGGCGAAGCCGATCAGCGTGAAGGAGTTTCTCCAGACCGTCCGGCAGGTGCTGCCGTCCGGGTGATAGCCAGGTCACGCGGTGAGCGGTGGTGGGTACACGGTCCTCCCGCGGACGCGATTGCGGGCCGAGCATGGCCAGGCGGGTGGACGAGGATGACCGCGCCACCGGTTGAACTGGACGTGCCCGTCGGCTCGCCTGTCGGGCGGTGAGCTTGACCTGATTCGCCGTCCGCCCCACCATTCCCGGCATGGACCGCGGTCATTTCGTCCTGACCGCGCTGGCCGGGGTTTTCCTCGCCGGCTGCGGCGGCGTCAACCCGTCGAGTGCCTGGCAGGCCCACTGCCCGCGGGGAAGCTACGCGCCCCAGAGCCTCGAGGAGTGGTTTGGATCAAGCTCCGAGGTCAGCCAGGGACGTCGCGGCCCGCAGGTG
>JBKOZA010000085.1:0-2661 GCA_046725675.1 Candidatus Methylomirabilota bacterium | reverse complement strand
CGAGATCCAGGAGCTCCTCGCGCGCATCCGCGCCGACCGCCAGAAGTGGGACGGCCAGGTGCCGCTGCCAGCCGGGCTCACCGAAGAGCTGTCGCGGCGGCAGTCGGGCGTGGAGGTCATGTTCAAGATCGGCGACCTCGCGCTGCAGGGGCTGGAAACCTCCGCCTTCATGGACGAGGTCCTGCGCCTCATCGGGCTCAGCATCAAGACCGACTCCGCGCTCGTGCTGCTCCGCGACGAGCAGGGCACCTTCAGCTGCAGCCAGCAGGGCGCGGGGCGGCTGGTGACGCGGGTACTGACGTCGCTGCAGCGATCCTTCACGGACATGGTCGCGGCGGGAACCCGGGAGGCGGTCAGCCTGGGCGTTCCCGGCGAGCCCCTGGAGGCCATCGCCGCCGTGATCCCGGGTGTGGGCCAGACGATGGGGATCGTCTGCCTGGCCCGTGAGGTCGCCAGCGGCGGCTTCCTGCCCGACGAGCGCGACATGCTGGCCGGCTACGCCCAGACCACGGCGGTGGCCCTACAGAAGCTCATCCTGAGGGAGAACGTCGAGCGCAACCTCGTCGACACGATCACAGCGTTCGTCAACGCGATCGAGTCGAAGGATCGCTACCTCAAGGGTCACTCCGCGCGGGTCGCGCTCTACGCGGCCGAGACGGCCACGATGCTGAACATGACGGCCGACATGGTGGAAGTCGTGCGCCGAGGCGCTATGCTGCACGACCTGGGGAAGCTGTCCATCATGGACACCATCTTGAGGAAGCCGGAGCGGCTGACCGCCGAGGAGTTCACGATCATCAAGAGCCATCCGATCGTCGGCGCCAAGATCCTCGAGCCCCTCCGCTTCCTGGCCCGCGAAACCTGCGCGGTCCGACATCACCACGAACGCTTCGACGGCACCGGCTATCCCGACGGTCTGCAGGGAGAGGCGATCCCGATCGTCGCGCGGGTGGTGACCGTGGCCGACGTCTTCGACGCGATCACGTCGAATCGCCCGTACCGCACGGCCCTCACGGTGGCCGAGGCTCGGGAAGAGATCGCCAAGGGCCGCGGCTCTCACTTCGATCCGGCGGTCGTCGACGCCTTCCTGGGCGTCCCCCCGGAACGCCTCGACGAGATCAGACGGCACTACGAGACGCTGACGAGCGGGAGCGCAAGCGAGATGCCTGCGTTGGCCGGGTCGAATTGACGCCCGCCAAGACCAAGATCCTGATCGTCGACGACGCTGGCCCGGTCGTGGTGCTCTGCGTCAACGTCCTCCAGGCGCTCGGGTACGCGGTCAAGGGGGCCAACCGCGGCGAGGCGGCGGTGGAGCTGATGCGGAAAGAGCCCTTCGACTTGATGGTCCTCGACTACAAGATGCCCGGGATGAACGGGTTCGAGGTCTTTCAACAGGCCCGCGCCCTACACCCCGGCATGGCCGTCGTGCTGGTGACGGGCCATGGCACGCCGGAAATCGTCAATGAAGCCAACCGCATGGGGTTCAACGGCATTCTCCTCAAGCCGTTCACCTCTGACGAGCTCCGCGGGACCGTGGAGAAGGTCCTGGCGGATCGCGCCTGACGGAAGGCTATGATGCCCCCACCGACGAACGCACCGGCCGGGGCCACGGCCGCGGCGGAGGTGGGCATGAGTTCCCTGCAGGGTGGCGTGCAGTGGACGATCGATCGGATGCTGTCGACCGGGTACGGCCTCGTCTACGACTACATCTTCGAGCAGTTCGGGCCGTATCAGCGACTCCAGGCCGAGGTCCTGGAGCTGGTCGAGAGCGCCGCGAAGGAGACCTCCCCGGACCGGCGGACGTTCCAGGTCCTGGACATCGACTGCGGCCCCGGCAACCTCACCTTCGTCCTGGCCGAGGCGGGTTTCACCGTCCTCGGGCTCGAACCCTATGGCGCCCTGGTAGAGCTGGCGCGGGAGAAGCGCCGGGCCAAGCGCCTGGCCAATCTGGCGTTCACCCAGGGCGATCTGGCGACGACTACGACGCTGCGCGATGCGTCGTTCGACCACGTGGTCAACGTGCATTCGCTCTACGCTCACGCCGATCCGCAGGCGGTGCTGGCGCAAGCGTGGCGGGTGCTCAAACCCGGTGGTCACGCGATCTTCGTCAACCACACCAGTGCCGTCCGGCCGCGGGCGACGTTTCAGGTTGTCCGCGGACGCGAGGGCACGAGCGCGGCCATGCGGTGCTTGCTGCTGTGGTTGTTGCCGCACTGGCTGTTCGAGGCGACCCGGCGCCGTATCGGGCCGCACTACTGGAGCGAGGCGACCTTTACAGCCAACCTTCGTGCCGCCGGTTTCACGGTCCTCGAGACGCGCCGGACGTTTCTCGACGGCGCCAGCGTCCTCGTGTGGGCCCGGAAGCCGAGCGAAGGATAGCGCGGTGAGGCGCAAGTCACCGGTTCCGGTCGCGCCGTCCTCGTCCGGCCTGTTCGCTCCGTCCCTGACTGCGACCCTGGGAGGGCGGCTGTCGATCCGGCCCGCCGTCGAACGGTTGATCGCCCTGGGCTACGGGTTCGCGTACGACGCGATCGTCCGGGGCTTTCCACCCTACGAGGCCCTGGTCGAGGAGGTTGGGACGCTGGTCGCGCGCGGGGCGCGGCCGGGTGCGCCGGTTGCCACCCGGGTGCTGGACGTCTCGTGTGGGATCGGGACGGTCGC
>JBKOZA010000084.1:0-6122 GCA_046725675.1 Candidatus Methylomirabilota bacterium | reverse complement strand
GCGACGGATCTTCTGGCGGCGGCTGTAGGCGTCGTCGTAGGTCACGAGCGGGAACGGCGCGACCTCGCCCGGCCGATGACACGTCTGGCACTGCGACTGGAGGATGCGGACGATCTGGTTGCTGAATGTCACGGGCTCGGGCTCGGTCGGCGCCGGGACGGCGACCAGCAGCGCGGCCAGCGCGAGACCGCCGACAGCGGCGAGGGGAGCGGCGCGCACCCTCACGCCTCCAGCACCCAGCCGTACTGGGTCAGGCTGGGGGCGGGGCCATCCTCGAGGTAGCGGGCGCGCAAGCGCGAGACGTAGTCACCGGGCACGGGATTGCGATGCGCGGCCGGATCGACGCCGAAGAGCCGCGCGGCGTTCAGACCGAGGATACGCGCCTTGACCTCCGGCGTGAGCGGCGCGTAGCCGAAGCGCACCCCGAGCGTGTCCGGCATGGTGAAGCGACGCAGCGCCTCGATCTGCCAGCGCGGCGAGCCCCACCAGATCGAATCGGTCCCCCACAGGACGTGATCGACGCCGAGATCCTGGATCAGCATGCCCAGGATGTGGCCGCACAGCAGCGGCGAGCTGATGACGGTCATGCCGAAGGTGGAGCCGAGCTCGGCGTAGATGTTCGTCAGCCGGGGGTTGCGCTGGCGGATCTCGCACAGATCGCTGACCCAGTCCACACGGGCGGAGCGCGCGAACCCGTCGCGGGCGGCCTCGAGGCCCGCGGCCAGCGACCGGAAGCCCGCGTGGTAGACGACGAAGTTCAGGTCGGGGAAGTCGCGCGCGGCCCGCTCCAGATCGCGCGGGTGCCAGTCGTCGTCGGGCGTGCCCGCGAAGGGCAGGCCCTTGTGCAGGCAGATGTGGCGAACGCCGAGCCGGCGCGCCGTCTCCAGCATCGGATAGGCGAGCTTGTCGTCGTCGACGCGCCACGCCCGGGGCGGCGTGCCGAAGGCCGCGCCCGTGTACCCCTTCCAGGCGTCCACGCGCAGATCGGCGGCCTGGCGCCGCATCTCGTCCAGATCGGCGGGCCCCTTGTTCGGGGAGACGAGCCCGTGGGCCAGCATGCGCTGGGAGGCGGCGAGGCGGTTCAGGATCTCCCGGGTCTCCGCCATCTTGGCGGGCGGCAGGATGTTGCCGGCCTCGCTCGCGGACGGGATACCGCTGATCATCGCCACGGTCGTATCGCTGTCCAGGAACACCTCCTTGATGAAGTTCTCGAGGTAGAGATCCTCCATCGTGCCCCGGTCGTGCTGGAGCTCGGGGTTCAGGCTGCGGCCCCGGGCGCGCAGCTGCAGAAGAGACGGGAACTGCCGCGGCGCCGCCACGTGATGGACCTGGACGTCGAAGACGAACTGTCCGCCCGGAGAGCGTTCGGCGAACGCCGCCGGCTCGAGCGCCTCCACCGGGTCGACGTCGAAGAAGCGGCCGAACACGGTGTTCATGGCCAGGAAGGCCGCGGCCAGGCCCGAGCCCGAGCCGAGGAACTGGCGCCGGCTGACGCCCAGCTCGCGCGCGTGGAGCCGCGCCGTCTCGGCCAGGAGGGCGGCCACACGAGCCTGCTCGGCCGTCCGCGCGAGCGGCAGGTACTCCTCGTTGGACACGACCTGGGTCGGGATAGGCGACCAGCCCTCGGTGCGCGCGTCCCGCTCCCACTTGCGCTGCCAGCGTCGCCTCATGCGCCCCTCCCGTCGCGGTGGCCCCCGTCCTGCCCGCGAGCCCGGCGTGGAGATCCTAACCCGTATTGCGCAGGCCGGCAGCGATGCCGTTGATCGTCAGCACGACGACCTCGCGACAGCGCTCGGCCTCGGGGCCGTCGCGGTCGTCGAGCGCGCGCAAGCGACGCAGCATCTCCACCTGCAGGTAGTTCAGCGGGTCGACGTAGGGGTTGCGGAGCTGGACCGAGCGCTGGATGACGGGATCGGCGTCCATCAGCTCCGTGTGGTTCGTGCTCTCGAGGATGGCGTCGCGCGTGCGCGCGTACTCGGCCTCGACGGCGCCGAAGACGGCCCCGGCCAATCGACGGTCTCCGACGAGATCGGAGTAGAGCGCGGCGATGCCCAGGTCGGCCTTGAGCAGCGACATCTCCGCGTTGTCGAGCAGGGCGCGGAAGAACGGCCAGCCCGCGTACATGGCGCGCAGGGTCGCCGGGTCCGCAACGCGCAGCCCGCCGCCCAGGCCGTACCAGCCAGGCAGGTTGAAGCGGCTCTGCATCCACGAGAACACCCAGGGAATGGCGCGGACGTCCGCGCGCGTCAGCGTTCCGCGCCCGCGCGCGGCGGGACGCGAGCCCAGGCGAAGGCGGCTGATCTCCTCGATCGGCGTGGCCTCGCGCCAGTAGTCGAGGAAGCCCGGGGTCCGCTCGACGAGATCGAGGTAGGTGTCTCGCGCCGTCGCGGCCATGGCGGTCATCGCGTCGCGCCATTCGGCGGGGACGTCACTCCCCGGGTCGGCCGAGGCCAGCAGCACGGCGCTGACGATCTGTTCCAGGTGCCGGTGGGCGAGATCGGGCTCGGCGTAGCGGGACGCGATGGTCTCGCCCTGCTCGGTGACCCGGAAGCGGCCGCGCACCGTGCCGGGTGGCTGCGCCCGGATGGCCCGGCCCGCCGGCCCGCCTCCGCGCGCGACACTGCCGCCGCGGCCGTGAAACAGCGTCAGCGCGATGCCGTGCGCGTCGGCCACCCGTGCGATCGACTCCTGGGCGCGATAGAGCGCCCAGCTGGCGGCCAGGTATCCGCAGTCCTTGTTGCTGTCGGAGTAGCCGATCATCACCATCTGCTCGCCGCCCGCGGCTCGCAGGTGAGCGGCGTAGGCGGGCAGCTCGAACAGCTCGGCCATGATCCCCGGGGCGGCGTCCAGGTCAGCCAGTGTCTCGAACAGCGGGACCACGGCCAGGCCCGGGATACCGCCCGCCCAGCGCGCGAGCAAGAGCACGGTGAGCACGTCGGCGGCCCCGCGGGTCATCGAGACCACGAAGGGGCCCAGCGAGGCGTGCCCGTAGACGCGAGCGGCGCGCCCGAGCAGGCGGAACAGTCGCCACGTCTCGACGCTCGTGTCATGGGCGTCGAAGATGGCCGCCAGGCGCTCGGGCGACGGCGCCTCCTCGGCGAGCAGCCGGACGAGGATCGCGACGCGGCCAGCGTCGGCGCGACGCTCGAAGTCCGACACGACGCCGAGGCCGTCCAGCGCGCGGCCGGCGGCTGCGGCCAGGCGCCCCGCGTCCTCGCGGACGTCCAGGCCCGCGGCGTGCAAGCCGAATGCGTGAAGCTGACGACGGACAACGTGCAGCCGATCGGCGGCGATGGGCTCGGGCAGACCGGTGGCGACCACGTCGAGCACGCGCGCGACTTCCTCTGCCGTCAGCCGCGCCCGGTGCGGGGTGTCCTCCAGCAGCCGCGCCGTCATGTCGTCGTGCGAGGCGGCGTCCAGGTCGGCGGCGAGCAGCGACAGCACCAGGCGATACGGTTCCTGGGCGTAGCGCTCCTCCAGGAAGGCGACCCGGGTGGGCAGAGGCCGGCGCGCCTGTAGCCAGGCCTGCAGGGACGGCGGCGGCGGACACCGCCGCGCGCTCACGCTCAGGCGACGCGCCAGATCCTGTAAGGAGCGGCGATGGCGCTCCACAGCGAGGCCGCGGTGCAGCCGGAGCGTCTCGGCGGTCACCGCGGCCGTCACCGCCGGGTTGCCGTCGCGGTCGCCGCCGATCCACGAGGCCAGCGTGAGCCAGCCGGCGCCCGCGCGGACGGTCGGATAGTGCTCCCGCAGCGCGGCGTCGAGGTCGTCGGCGATGCGCGGCAGCACGTCCCAGAACACCGCGTCGACGAAGTACAGGCCGGTCCGCACCTCGTCGGTCACCGCGGGCCGGGCCGTGCGGGTGCGATCGGTGAGCCACAGCGTCGTGACCTCCGCGCGCAGCGCGGCCGTCAGCGCGTCGCGCTCGCGCGGGAGCAGGTCGGGATCCGCCAGCCGGCGCAACGCCGCCGCGAGCCGCTGCAGCTTGGACAGCACCGTGCGCCGCTTCGCCTCGGTCGGGTGCGCGGTCAGCACGAGCTGGATCCGCAGCGACCGCAGCAGCTCCGTCATCCGCTCGGGTGTCGTCCCGCGGGCGGCGAGCAGGCCGACCGCCTCGCCAACGGACTCGGCGATGGGCGCCGGAGATCGGCTTCGCTCGCGCTCGCGCAGGGCCGCGATGCGGTGCGTCTCCTCGGCGAGGTTGACCAGATCGAAGTAGACGGCGAAGGCCGAGGCGATCGCGCGCGCGGCGTCGTCGGACAGGGCGGCGACCTCGGCGGCCAGACGCTCGGCCGCCGCCTTGTCGTCGAGCCGGCGCGCCTTGGCCAGGGCGCGGATGCGCTCCTCCGTCTCGAAGACGACCGCCGACTCCTGCTCTCGGAGCACGCCGCCGAGCGCCTCGCCCAACAGATGGATGGTTGCCGACAGGTCCACGGCCCGGTCCTCCTCCGGCATACTATCCCCACCGTGCCGGCTCCCGATCTCCTCCCCGACCTGCTGCGCCGGGCCTCCGAGCTCCTACCCGTGCTCCGCGAGCGCGCCGCCCGCGCCGAGCAGCTGCGTCGCCTGCCACCCGAGTCGGTGAAGGACCTGGTCTCGTCCGGCCTGGTGCGCATCGGCACCCCGCGCCGCTACGGGGGCAACGGGCTCGACATCGATGCCGGTCACGCGGTGGTGTGGGAGCTGGGGCGCGCCTGCGGCTCGACGGCGTGGTGCTGCTCGCTGTGGATCGTCCACAACTGGTGGCTCGGTCACTTCTCCGAGCGGGCCCAGGACGACTTCTTCGCGAGCGGACCCGACACGCTGGCAAGCACCTGCCTCAACCCCGCCGGCGGAACCGCCGAGCCGGTGACCGGAGGGTTTCGCGTCTCCGGCCGCTGGAGCTTCTCCAGCGGCTGCGAGGCGTCCAGCTGGGGCATGGTCTCGGTGTCGGGCCCCGGGGCCGGAACGCTCCGCTGGCTGCTGTTGCCGCGTGAGGACTACGAGATCGTCGACACCTGGTTCGCGTCGGGGATGCGCGGCACCGGTAGCCAGGACATCGTCGTCCGCGACACGTTCGTGCCGGCCCACCGCGTGCTCGATCCCGACCGGGCCGGCGATACCGACCGCACCGGCTGGCTCCTGCACCAGCGTCCCAGCTATCGGGTGCCCCTGCGGCTGCTCGTCGGCTGGGACCTGGCCGCGCCGCTGGTCGGCATCGCCCAGGGCGCGGTCGACGAGTTCACCGCGCGCCTGCGCGGCACGACGGGACCCGGGCGTACGGCCGACTCCGTCCCGTTACAGCTGCGGCTGGCCGAGGCGTCGGCCCAGGTCGACGCGGCGCGCACGATCCACCAGCGCACCGTGCGGGAGCTGGTGGACCGCGCCGCCGCGGGGGCGACCTTCACCGAGCTGGACCGCGCCCGCTATCGGCGCGACAAGGCGTTCGTCGCCCGCCTCTGCGTGCAGGCCGTCGATCGGCTGTTCGAGGGCGGGGGCGCCCGGGCCATCGTCGAGACCGACCCGCTGCAGCGCTTCCACCGCGACGCCCACGGGGCGTCCCACCACGCCGCCCTCGGATGGGACGTCGCCGCCGAGGCGTACGGCCGCGAAGCGCTCGGCCCGGCCTAGTCAGCGTTCGGCGGCCAGGCGGGACGGGCCGCTGTTGCTGCGCAGGTGCTTGAGGTCGCCCAGCTCCCGGAGCGCGCTGATCATCGCGACCGGAATCGGCTGGGCCTTGAGCGTGCCGTCCTCGTTGATGCGCGCGTAGACCCGCGTGGCCCGGCCCTCGCTGACCGCGGCCCCGGTGGCGGCGTTCTTGGCCTTGCAGTTCCAGTGCAGCGTGTGCTCGCCGACGTCGGCCAGGTTGATGGTGGTCACGATGCGGTCGCCGTAGGCGGCGGGGCCGATGAAGCGGAAGTGGATCTCGCCCATGACGAACGTGGTCCGGTCGTTCTTGATCATGTGCTCGATCGGGTAGCCGATGATCCGGAACAGCTCGTGCTCGGTGTCGTTGAACCACGCCACGATGCGCGGGTAATAGACGAGCCCGAAGGGATCCGACTCCCCCCAGTTGACCGTGATCTCCTTCCAGTACATGGCCATGACGCCGTCCTCCGCGAGGATTCTACCGTGGCCGGGCC
>JBKOZA010000083.1:0-1016 GCA_046725675.1 Candidatus Methylomirabilota bacterium | reverse complement strand
AAGGAGTTCGCGGGAGTCTTCTACCGGGAGGGGGCGCTCGATCCCAAGACCATGCAGTTGGTCGCGCTCGCCGCCATGGCGGCCGCCGGCTGCACGACTTGAGTGCCGGGACGCTTCGCGGCTGCGAAGCAAGCCGGCGCCTCCGAGGATGAGCTCAGCGAGACGCTGTTGTAGGCCATGCGCGGCCGGGCCCGGGCCGCCTGGAGCGTGATCAAGCACATCCCGGGCATCGAGGACCTCAACAAGGACTGGAAGACCGTCTACGAGCGCGAGCAGGGTGGCTAGGTGAGCCATGGCGGCAGGCGAGGGGCCCATCAAGCAGGCGGTGAGCTGGATCGACGATCAGCTCCGTGACGATCCGGGCGCCGACCGGCTGCGGCTGGTCGAGGAGGCCGCCCGGCGCTTCGACCTGTCGCCACTCGATACCGAGTTCCTGATGCGTCACCTGGCCACGCGCGGCGCAAGCCGGTGAACGACCACGCTCGGCGCGTTCAGGAGCAGTTCGGGGCCATCGCAGCCGCCTACGTCAGTAGCCCCGGCCACGCTCGCGGCGACGACCTCGATCAGCTCGTCGCCTGGGGACGCGCCCTGTCCCCCGCCCGTGTCCTCGACCTCGCGACCGGCGGCGGTCACACCGCGCTCGCGTTCAGCGCGATCACCCGACGCGTGGTGGCCTGCGACGTGACCGAGCCGATGCTGCGGGCCGCCCGCGGCCTGCTCCAGGGGCGCGCGGCGGCCGCGGATTTCGTGGCCGGTGACGTCGAGGCGCTGCCGTTCGGCGACGGCGCGTTCGACGTCGTGACGTGCCGCATCGCGGCCCATCACTTCGCGAACGTCGCCGCGGCGGTGCGCGAGGTCCAACGGGTCCTGCGCCCGGGCGGCTCCTTCCTGCTGCAGGACATCCTCGGCCACGACGACACCGAGGCGGCGGCCTTCGTCACCGAGGTGGAGCGTCGCCGCGATCCCTCGCACGTGCGCGCCTATCGCGCCGCCGAGTGGAAGGCCTTTCTGCGCGC
>JBKOZA010000082.1:0-5120 GCA_046725675.1 Candidatus Methylomirabilota bacterium | reverse complement strand
AGCAGGAGATCGAGCAACCCGACCCCGCCCAGGCCGCCGCCAAGACCGCCGAAGAGCAGGCCGCCGAGCATCCCGCCGATGAGGAACCCACCGAGGGCCCCCATCATGCCACCGAACGGGCTCGGCCGCGGCGCCGGCGAGGCGACCGGCGCGCTCGGCGAGCGCGAGGGCGTCGACGGCGACGTCGGACTCACCGGTGCCGGCCGGGCCGGCTGCGAGTAGGAGCGCGAGCCACGGCTGCCGCCACTGCCGGCGCGAGCCCAGGCCTCGCCACTCGTGGCAGCCAGCGTGAGCACCGCCAGCAGGACGACGACGATGCGCGACGTCCTTGTGCGCATGCCTTTCTCCTCAGGGAATGAGCAGGACCTTGCCGGTCGTCTTGCGACCCTCCAGCGCGCGGTGCGCCTCGGGCGCGTCCTTGAGCGGGAACTCGAACTCCGTCCGCACGCGCAGCTTGCCGTCACGGATCCAGCCCAGGACGTCGCCGGCGCGCGACTGCAGCTCCTCGCGGCTGGCGATGTGGTGGTTCAGGCTCGGACGCGTCAGGAACAGCGAGCCCTTCGAGTTGAGGATCTGCGGGTCGATCTGGCCGATCGGTCCGCTCGACTGCCCGTACAGCGCCATCAGCCCGCGCGTCGCCAGCGAGCCGAGGCTCTTCTCCCACGTCGTCTTGCCCACCGCGTCGTACACGACCTGCAGGCCCTTGCCGTCGGTCAACCGCTTGACCTCCGCCTCGAAGTCCTGGCGCGTGTAGATGATGATCTCGTCGGCCCCCGCCTCGCGGGCGAGCTTGGCCTTCTCGTCGGTGGAGACGGTGCCGATCACGCGCGCCCCGCGCATCTTGGCGATCTGGCAGAGCAGCAGGCCGACGCCGCCGGCCGCCGCGTGGACGAGGCACGCGTCCCCCTTCTTGAGCGGATACGTGCTGCACGCCAGATAGTGCGCGGTCATGCCCTGCAGCATGGCGGCGGCGCCTTGCTTGGTGCTCACGCCCGACGGCAGCACGACCAGGCGCGCCACCGGCACCGTCGCGTACTCGGCGTAGGCGCCGGCCACTCCGGTGTACGCGACCTTGTCGCCGACCTTCACCTCGCTCACGTTCGGCCCCACCGCGGTCACCGTGCCGCCGGCCTCGAGCCCGAGCGTCAGCGGATAGTCGGCCTTGTAGAGCCCGCTGCGGAAGTAGACGTCGATGTAGTTGAGCCCGGCCGCGTCGACCTTGACCAGCGCCTCGCCGGCCTTCGGGGTCGGCTGGGGCACCTCGTCCAGGCGCATGGCCTCGGGGCCCCCGGCGGCGTGAATCCGGATCGCCTTCATTGACGGACCTCCTCGCGGGCGTGAAAGTGCGCGGCGTGCGAGCGAATTATAGCACCGCGCTTCGCTCGCGTTCGTCGTCTGAAGCGGGCGCTCCGGCGGGGCAGGGCTCAGCGCATGGTCGAGAGGTCGATCGGGAAGGTGCGCAGGTCCCGGCCGTCGGCGTCCGCGATGACGAGGGCGAGACGCCCGCGGGCGTCGATGTCGCGGATCGGGAAGCCGTAGACGCAGCGGGCCAGGAAGGTCCCGTCGTCCTGGCGCGGGGCCGTGCGCTCGTTCTGCACGAAACTCGCCGGGATCTCGCGGGGGCCGTCGACGAGGCGGGGCACGTAATGACGGGCGAAATCCTCGGTCGGCCCCCGCAGGTTGACCCAGACGACGAGCCGTTGAGCGTCCTGCTTCAGCACGCGCTCGACGTCCGCCGGCTTGAGCGGCTCCTTCTTGAAGGCGGCGTGACGCGCGGCCACCGCCAGCCGGTGGAAGGGCGTCATGACGGCGAGGCCGGTGCCGTCCCCACCCGTCACCCGCCACTCGCGGTCGAAGCCCTCGGCCAGCGTGCTGCGCTCCCCGACGTGGATCGCCTCTCGCCGGGCCGCGTCGTCGAGGGTGAACGAGGCCGCCGTCGCGTCGCCGGCGGCGGCCGCCACCACGGCCAGGGTGACCACCAGCGCCCGGATCACTTGGTGGCGCCGACCACGACCCGGCTGAACGTGTCTGGCCCGAAGAAGCGCCCCGCCACGCGCTGCACGTCGGCGGCGGTGACCCTGGCGATGCTGGCCTTGTAGCGATCGGCGTAGTCGAGCCCGAGGCCCTGCTCCTCGATGGCCACGACGAAGTCGGCCACCTTGGCCGTCGTGTCGAGGCGGAGCGGGAAGCTGCCGATCAGGTACTCCTTGGCCAGGCGCAGCTCGTCGTCGGTGACGCGATCGCGCGTCATTCGCGCCAGCTCCTCGCGCAGGATGTCGCCGACCTTCGGCACCTCCCCCACTCGCGTCTGGGCCGCGATCGTGAACGACGCGGCGTAGCGCGCGGGCGAGACGAACGAGTACACCGCGTAGGCCAGGCCGCCCTCGTCGCGCACGCGCGCGTAGAGCCGGGAGGCCGAGCCGCCGCCGAGCACGTAGGAGGCGACCGACAGTGGGAAGTAGTCGGGATCGACCTGCCGGACGGCCTGTCGTCCGAGCATGATGGTGGCCTGGGTCAGGTCCTTGGTGATCGTCTCGCTCTTGGTCGGGCCGGGTGTGACCTCCGGCGGGATCGGCGGCGGCGGCGCCGAGGGGCGCGCCCAGGCGCCGAACCGCGCCAGGACCTCGCGGCGCGCCTCGGCCACGGTGACGTCGCCCACCACGGCGACGATGGTGCTGTCGGGACGCACGTGACCGCGGTAGAACGCCACGACGTCGTCGCGGGTGAGCTTGCCGACCGACTCGATCGTGCCCTCGACGGGGCTGGCATACGGGTGGTTGGCGAAGACGAGCCGGGCCAGGGCCCGCGACGCGACCGTGTTCGGATCCTCCTCGGAGCGCTTGATGCCCGCCTGGATCTGCGCGACCTTCCGCTTCAGCTCGGCCTCGGGGAACGTGGGCGACAGCACGACTTCGGCCAGCAAGTCCAGGCCGAGGCCGATGTCGCGCTTGAGCACGGACAGCGAGGCCGTCAGGCCGTCGCGCCCGGCGCCCGCCTCCAGGCTTCCCCCCACGAACTCGATGGCCTCGTCGATCTGCGGCCCGGTGTGCTTCGCGGTACCCCGCGTCAGCAACGCGCCGGTGAGGTTGGCCAGCCCGGCCCGATCGCGGGGCTCGAACGACGCCCCCGCTCGCGTGAACACCCGCACGGCGACGATGGGCACGCCGGGACGCTCGGCCACCAGCAGGACGATCCCGTTGGGCAGGACCTCGCGGTGCGCGATCGGGGCCGCCGCGGCCGGCGCCGCTGCGGACAGCAGGAGCGTGACCAGGGGGAGGGCGAGCGCAGCGCGGTGCATCATGGGCTCCGGTCAGGGCTTCGGCACCAGAATGCCGACGTTCTTCTTCTCGTCCTGGAAGTAGGCACCGGCGACGCGCTGCAGGTCGCCAGCGGTCACGGAACGAATGAGATCGAGATACCGGTCCTTCCGGGTGTAGTCGCCGATCAGCTCGAAGCGGGCCAGCATCGAGCCCCGGCGGTGGATCGAGTCGTCCTGGAACACGAAGCTCGACTCGATCTGGTTCTTGGCGCGCGTCAGCTCCACGTCGCTCACGGGCTCGGCGGCCAGGCGCGCCATCGCGCCCAGTAGCTCCTTCTCGAGCGTTTCGGCGGTCTGGCCCGGCAGCGGGGTGGCGTAGAACCAGAACAGGTTCGGATCGAGCGAGAAGTAGGAATAATCGCCGCCGGCCTCGAGCGCGAGCTGCCGCTCGTAGACCAGATCCCGATAGAGCCGGGACGTTCGCCCGCCCGCCAGCACGACGGACAGCACTTCGAGCGACGGCGCGTCCGCCGACGTGTGATTCGGCACCGGGTAGCCGATGTACACGATCGGCAGCTCGGCCGACCGCTGCACCCTCACGCGGCGCTCGCCGTTCTGAGGCGGCTCCACCGCCAGCACCGGGGGCGGGGTGGCGCCGCGCGGGATCGGCCCGAAGGCGGACTTGACCTTGGCCATGACCTCGGCGGCCTTGAAGTCGCCGACGATGACCAGGAGGGCGTTGTTGGGGACGTAGTAGGTCTTGTAGAAGGCGCGGATCTCGTCGGGGGTGATGCGCTTGAGGTCGATCATCCAGCCGATGATCGGCTGCCCGTAGGAGTGCGCGCGGAAGGCGATGGCGCTGACCTCCTCGCCCAGGGCGCCACCCGGATCGTCCTCGGTGCGCGTGCGCCGCTCCTCGATCACCACCTCGCGCTCGGAGTCGATGATCTTGGCGTCGAGCAGCAGGTTGTGCATCCGATCGGCCTCGAGGTCGAGGACGAGGTCGAGCTTGTCGGCGGCGATGTCGACGTAGTAGGAGGTCACGTCCTGCGAGGTGAAGGCGTTGTCCTGGCCGCCGTTGCGCTCGACGAGGCGCGCGAACACACCCGGCCCGTGCTTGGCAGTGCCGCGGAACATCAGATGCTCGAGGAAGTGCGCGATGCCGGTGGCGCCCCGCGCCTCGTTGCGCGAGCCCACGCGGTACCACATCTGCACGGTGACGATCGGGCTCCGGTGGTCCTCGAGGAGCAGCACCCGCAGGCCGTTGTCCAGCGTGGCCGCCGTCACGGCGGCCGTGCGCGCCGGCTCGGCGGCCGGCGTCGGCGAGCCCACGAGGGCGACGGCGATCAGGGCCAGGATGAGGGCGCGAGGCATGACGACCTCGATTATAGCCCCCTCCGCGGCAGGCGCTTCCCGGCGCCCCACGCGAGTGCGACGACGGCCCCGATGAGCACGACGAGCAGGGCGGTCGTCAACGTAGTCGAGAGCCGCGACAGCATCGTCAGCGTCGTGCTGGAGAGCCCCACGAAGGCCAGGCCCACCACCGGCAGCACGGGGGCCCCGCAGCCCATCACGCTGCACGGGCCGGTCGACAGCCCCACGACGCTCACGAGCGCCCCCGCCACACCGCCCGATCGGGTGGCCCGGGCGGTCCAGCCCGACTCGGCGCGCCGCCGGCGCTGACGCCAGAGGGCGAAGTACAGCCCGACCAGCAGCGAGGTGATCAGCAGCCGCCCGAGATCCCGGACGTCGACGGCATACCCCCACTCGGTGCCGCCGAACGGGCTGTCGGCCGAGAACCAGAACAGCGCCAGGTCCGGCAGCTTGGCCAGCTTCTGTCCCGGCGGCACGTCGGAGGCGA
>JBKOZA010000081.1:0-1080 GCA_046725675.1 Candidatus Methylomirabilota bacterium | reverse complement strand
GCGAACACGAACGCGTCTTTGAACGCCGGCGGCAGGTAGACGACGGTCACGCTCTGGATCACGCCGACGAGGAGCGCGGCGAGCAGCGTGCCCAGGATGCTGCCGAAGCCGCCGAGGGCGACGATGGCGTAGGCCAGCACGGTGAACTGCAGGCCGACCTGAGGGTAGACCGAGAAGAAGTTGACGAGGATGGCGCCGGCGACGGCGACGAGCGCGGCGCCGAGGCCCCAGGCGATCGCGAACATGCGCTGGGGGCGGATGCCCATGAGCCGGGCGGCGTCACGGTCCTCGCTGGTGGCCTGCAGCGCCAGCCCGAACTCCGTGCGCTCGATGAGCAGGTAGAGTGTCAGGAAGATGAGCAGCGCGAGCCCGGCGGCGAGCATCAGCGGCACGCCGAACGTGACGCCGAGGAGGCTCAGCTTGGCGCCGCTCAGGCGCACGAGGAGGCTGTCGTTCACGAACCGGTAGTCGCTGGTGAAGCCGGCTACCACCGCGTTCTGCAGCAGGAAGAGCAGGCCGATCGTCGCGAAGATCTGGGTGAACGGGTCGCCCCCCTGCACGCGGCGCATCAGGTGGCGGTAGACGAGCACGCCGAACCCGTACATCACCACCGCGATCGGGACGATGGCCAGCAGCGGATCCAGCCCGAAGCCGGCACCGAGCCACCAGGCGCCGAACATCCCCAGCATCAGGAACTCGCCGTGGGCGAAGTTGATCATCTCCATGAGGCCCCAGATGATCGTGAGCCCCACGGCCACCAGGGCGTAGAGGAACCCCATCTGCAGGCCGTTGACGACGGCCTGGGCGAGCTCGGTCATGCGTCGCGGTCGCTCAGTTGGGCTTGGGCTTGCTGTCGCGCTCCTGCCAGCCCGGGTTGGGATAGAGCGCCTTGAAGCCCGACTTGCTGGCGAGGTCCCACGGCCACAGCGTGTGCTTCTCGCCGTCCCAGCCGATCTGGGTCACCACGCCGGTGGCGAGCACGTTCTGCCCGTTCTCGAACTGCACGCCCTTGTAGTCGATGATGAGCTGCTCGGGCCCCATCTTCGTCTCGTTGGCGGCCTTCTGCAGCGCGGCCGGCTC
>JBKOZA010000080.1:0-3701 GCA_046725675.1 Candidatus Methylomirabilota bacterium | reverse complement strand
GCTCTGGCCGACCATGTCGCCGCGCCGATAGCGGCCCTGCTTGAGCTGCTCGTCGCTGGCCTCCCGGACGTAGCCCAGGAGGTGGGCGGCAAACCGGCTGTTCGGGTAGGCCCGCTGGGGCTCGACCTCGACGATGACCCCGGGCAGCTCGAGCTTCCATTCCTCGACCCGCGCGACGTCGTCCATGCTGAGACCGCGACGCACGCGCACGGGCAGGATCGAATCGGCCGACACGCGGGTCACGGCCTCCTGCAGGTCCGCGAACGGTATCTGCAGGAGCGCGGCCAGCCGGCCCAGGGTGGCATCCCGCTTGACTGGATCGCGCTCGAGCTCGCGCGGAATCAGGGACAGGGTGAACGCCGGGCGGTTGTCGACGAGCGGCCGGCCCCGGCGGTCGAAGAGGATTCCGCGCGGAGCCGCGATGGGCCGGATGCGAATCCGGTTCTTGTCCGAGGCTTCCTGGAAGCGACCTCCTTCCAGGACTTGCAAGTACCAGAGCTGGCAGACGATGACCAGCAGCGCGGCCATCGCGATCCCGGACATCGTGACCACCCGGCGGCGCCCTGGGTCCGGGCGTCCGGGCATCGGGTTGCCGAGGTAACCGAGCCGCCCGCTCACGACGCGCGCTCCCGGTGCGACTCGACCCAGGCCAGGGCGAAGACCAGGGCCGCGCCCAGGAAACCGTTGTAGAGCGCCTGCGGGAGGACGACGTAGGTCATCAGCTCGCCGAATGGCGCCGGGAACCGGAACAGCTTGAGCAGCGTGAATCGGGCCAGGCCCTCGGCGATCGTGAGCAGCACGAGACCCGGCACCTGCACGAGCGGCTGGGTGACCCGCAGGCGACCGCCGAGGACGCCGATGACGAAGCCGATGACGGCCTTGGTGAGTGCCTGCACCCCGAGCAGGCCGCCGGAGGCGGCGTCCTGGAGCAGGCCGGCCACGAACCCGGCCCCGCAGCCGAACTCGGGGCCGCGGCGCAGGGCGAGCAGTACCACCACGATCAGCGGGATATCGGGCGCGACGTCGGCGATTCGGAGCGCGGGCCCCAGGGTGGCGTGGGCGATCCCACCGCCGAAGACGGCGAGCGCGACGAAGGTGCGCATCAGTTGGCCGTGATCGGGAAGAGGGCGGCCACGTCGTGGGCACCCTCGCCGACGATCAACAGGACTTCGTCGATCCGCGCGAAGTCCACGGCCGGTGTCAGGTGGGCGTAGCTGAACAGCGCTGAGCCACGATCGTCGATGGCCCGGACCCGCCCCACCGGAATGCCCCGCGGGAAGAGCCCGCCGGCGCCGGAGGTGACGACGAGGTCCCCGACCTGGATGCCGTCCCCGTCGCGGGCCATGTACTTGAAGCGCAGCGTGCCACGGGGCTCGCCCTCCACGATGCCCTGGGTGCGCGAGCGCACGACGAGGGCGCCGACCGTCGAGGCGGGATCGGTCAGCACCTGCACGATCGAGGCGCCCGGCCGCACGTCAACGACGCGGCCGATGAGCCCGTCGGGCGCGATGACGGCGGTCAGGCGCGTCACGCGGTCGGCCCGACCCCGATTGACCGTCAACGAGCGGACCCACCCGCCCCACTCTCGTGCGATGACTTCGCCCGACAGCGTGGCCAGCGGCATCGCCTGCTTGAGCGCCAGCAGACGGCGCAGCCGCTGGTTCTCCTCGAGGGTCTCCGACACGCGCAGCGCTTCCACGCGCAGGCGCTGGGCCTCGTCGCGCAGGCGGCGGTTCTCGGAACGGACGTTCTTCCACTCGCGATACGTCGACCACACGCCGACGGTGGCGTGATTGACGCGCGCGAGCGTGCTCTGGATCGGTGTCGTGACGACGGCCAAGAGGTCGGAGGCCCCGGCCGCCTTGCCGCGCATCTGCAGCGTCAGCAGTACGAGGCACACCGCGGCGACGGTGCCGAGCAGCACGATCGCGCGAAGCTTCACCGTCGACCCCCGAACGTCCGGGTCAGGCCGGGATGGCCACCTTCTTGAGGAGGTCGAGCTCGTCAAGCACCTTGCCGGTACCGAGCGCGACGCAGGAGAGCGGGTCTTCGCCCTGCGTCACCGGCAAGTTGGTCTCCTGGCGCAGCAGATGATCGAGGCCGCGCAGCAGGGCACCGCCACCCGTCAGCACGATGCCCTTGTCCACGATGTCCGCCGCCAGCTCGGGCGGCGTCCGCTCCAGGCAGGTGCGCACCGTCTCCACGATGGTCATGACCGGCTCCCGCAGCGCCTCGCGGATCTCCTCGTCGGTGATCACGATCGTCTTCGGGATGCCGTCGATGAGGTCACGGCCCTTGACCTCCATCGTCCGTCGCTCTCCGCCCATGGGATAGGCCGAGCCGAGGGCCACCTTGATCTCCTCGGCACGCCGCTCGCCGACGAGCAAGTTGTAGTGCTTCTTGATGTACTGCACGATGGCCTCGTCCATCTCGTCGCCGGCGATGCGCACCGACTTCGAGTACACGATCCCGGACAGCGAGATCACCGCCACCTCGGTCGTACCGCCGCCGATGTCGACGATCATGTTCCCACCCGGCTCGGTGATGGGCAACCCGGCGCCGATCGCGGCCGCCATCGGCTCCTCGATCAAGTAGACCTCGCGGGCGCCGGCCTGCATGGCCGAGTCCCGCACCGCGCGCTTCTCGACCTGCGTGATGCCGGACGGCACCCCGACGACGATGCGGGGACGCACCAGGGTACGGCGGCGGTGCACCTTCGAGATGAAGTAGTGGAGCATCTTCTCGGTGACGTCGAAGTCGGCGATGACGCCGTCCTTCAGCGGACGGATTGCGACGATGTTGCCCGGCGTGCGTCCGAGCATCGCCTTGGCCTCGTGCCCGACCGCCAGGACCGAGTGATCGGCCTGGTGGATGGCGACGATCGAGGGCTCGTTGAGCACGATGCCCTCGCCCCGGACGTAGACCAGGGTGTTGGCCGTGCCGAGATCCACGGCGAGGTCGTTGGAGAACATTCCGGCCAGCAGGTTGTAGAACATCGGCGCACCATCCGTTGGTGGTTCGATTTGGACCCCCCGCGGGGCGTCCGTACACTAGCACGGTCCATGCCATTTGCCAATGAAAACGCCGATATTCCAGGGCTTTAGACGATTCCGCCGGTGGTAAGGTGACGGTAACTTGACTTCGGCTGGAAAAGGAAAAGTTTTTCAGAGGTTTGGAACCGGCCCCGCCCCGCCAGTCGCCCCGCTCGCCCCGGGGCGGTGAACGACCCGGGAGCCGGCATCTGAACCACCGCTCAACAGGGCGGAATGCCTTTGCCGGGCAGTCAGCAAGGTTGGCACCTCGGTGTGACGTCACGTGTCAGTCCCGTGATGTGAGCCGCGCCAGGGACGGACGCGCTCCCGATACAGCCGTATCGAGTCGCGAATGACGCGCTCGGCGTCGACCGGTCCGCGCAGGTGCTGGACGTCGACTGTCTTGTTCTCGAGGATCTTGTAGTCCAAGAAGAACCGCTCGAGCTCCCGGAGGCGATGCGGCGGCAGCTCGGTGATGTCCCGGTAGTGCTCGTACTCGGGATCGTCGATGTGGATTGCGATGATCTTGTCGTCCTGCCCCTTCTCGTCCCGCATCGTCAGCACGCCGATCGCCTTCGCGCGCAGGATGCAGAGCGGCAGCACCGGCTCCTGGCCCAGCACGAGCACGTCGAGGGGGTCGCCGTCGTCGCAGAAGGTCTGCGGCAGGAA
>JBKOZA010000079.1:0-2505 GCA_046725675.1 Candidatus Methylomirabilota bacterium | reverse complement strand
CCCGTAGTCGCTGTAGTACGCGCGCGTGTTGCAGTCCGTACTCGCCGCCACCGTGACCACGTGCGGGTGGTTCGCGTACCCGTCGGTGGCGATCTCCTCGTTGCCGTTGCCGGCCGCGAACACGACGGCGACGTCGTTCCGGTAGGCGTTGTCGATGGCGAGCTCGACGATGCGCGGCATCGGCCACGGGTCGCGCGAGTAGTCGTCGTAGGGCCCCCAGCTGCAGTTGATGACCGCCGCCCCGCTGGCCACCGCGTGGTCGAAGGCGCGTGCCTCGGCCTCGTCGTCGGACAGCGCCTCCAGCTTGATCGGGATGATGTGGCAGCGAGGGGCGACGCCGGAGGCGCCCCGTCCGTTGTGGGCGGCCGCGATGAGGCCCAGCACCGAGGTGCCGTGCCACTCGTCGGCGCCCTCGGTCGGGCTCGGATCGGTCGAGCCCGACATCGCGTCGAGCGGGGCCTCGATGCGGTCGCCGACCTCGATGTCCGGATGGTGGAGGTCGAAGCCGTCGTCGATCACCGCGACCCGGACCGACGGGTCGCCCAGCGTGTAGTCCCACGCCTCGGTGGCAGCGATGTCCGCGCCGGCCACACCGCCCCCGGAGCCGTCGTTGCGCAGGTGCCACTGGTACTGGAAGAGGCTGTCGCTGGGCAGCGCCGCGTACTCGCGCCGGCGATGGAAGAGGGGATCGGCGTAGTCGAAGACGAGCGCGTCGCCGGCCCGGCCGCGCCGGTAGCGCAGCGCCTGCAGCTCGGCGGCAAGCCGCACCGGGCTGGCGCCGGTCTCCTTCGTCACGCTGACCACGAAGGCGCCCGGCCAGTAGAGGATGGCCCGGTCGACGAGCAGCTTGTAGTGGTCGAGCAGCCGCCGCTGCTCCGGCTCCGGCACCGCCGCGTTGAATTCCAGGAACAGCTGACCGGAAGGGAACAGCTCGTTGTCGCGGTTACCGGCGCCCCCTCCGTCGCCCTCGCCGCGCTGGTAGGTGTGGTAGCAGGCCACGACCGTGCTGCCCGCCTTGCCCGCCGTCGAGCGGATGAAGTTCATCGCGCCGTCGCGGATCGTCGCCGTGTCGTCGCCGTACCCGGGCACGTTCTGGGCCGCCTGGTCGGGCCGCACCTCGAACAGCGCCAGGCGCGGCGGCACCGGCAGCTTGCGCGGGTGCACGCGGCGTCCGAACATCAGCGGCAGCCGCAGCAGCGCCTTGGCCGCGCTGCCGCCGGGCACGGTGGTCCTGAAGTGGACGACGAATCGCTCCTGAGATTCGACGAGCGCGTACCGGGAGACGGGATCGGGTCCGCGGCGGAGCGAGATGGTCGAATCGGGCATCGTTCGACTCCCCCTTCGATCGAAATCGGCGCGACGATACTACGTCACGTCGAATTCCGGTCGGGAAGTCGAATAGACGGCGGCGGTCTACTCGTCCTCGGTCGCCTGCTGCCGGCGCATGGCCTTGCGTCGCTTGCGCCGCGCCTGGGCCTGCTTCCGCTTGCGCTTGACCGACGGCTTCTCGTAGTGGGCGCGGCGCTTCATCTCCTGGAACAGGCCCTCCTTCTGCATCCGCTTCTTGAGGGCCTTGAGCGCCGCTTCGATCTGGTTCTCAACGACTTCGATTCTCATGAGGGGCCCAAGGGTGACACATTTCGGGGACGATTCCCAGCGTTTTAAATCTGCTATCCTGCCGGCCGTGAGCTCCGGCCTCGAGGACCGGTTCCAGACATTGCACGAGATCGTCCGCGCCGCCCGCGCCACCCTGGCGCCGGGCCCCTGGGACTACCTGGTCGGGGGTACGGAAACCGAGACGACCCTGCGCCGCAATCGCCTGGCCATCGACTCGCTGGCCTTCCGGCCCCGGGTCCTCCGTGATGTCTCCAAGGTCGACTGCACGACCGCGTTTCTGGGCAGGCCCCTACGCATCCCTGTCATGCTCGCCCCCATCGGGTCGATCGAGAGTTTCACGCCGGGCGGGGGGGCCACCGCCGCCCAGGCGTCGGCCGAGTTCGGGGTGCCCCAGATGCTCTCCTCGGTGTGCAACCCGGGCCTGGAGGCGGTGGCCAAGGCCGCCGACAACTTCCGGATCTTTCAGCTCTACGTGCGCGGCGACGACGGCTTCGTCGACGACCACGTCCGGCGCGCGGTGGCCAACGGCTACACCGGCTTTTGCATGACCGTCGACACCGCCTCCTACAGCCGCCGCGAGCGCGACCTGGCCCGCCGGTTCGTGAAGCCGTGGCGGTTACGGGCGACCGGGTTCGACTACCAGGCAGGGCTCAGCTGGAGCCACGTCAAGCGCTTCAAGGACACCCATGACGTGCCGCTCATCCTCAAGGGCATCGCCACCGCCGAGGACGCGGCGCTGGCGTGCGAGCACGGCGTGGACGTCGTTTACGTGTCCAACCACGGCGGACGCCAGCTGGACCAGGGCCGCGGCTCGCTCGACGTGCTGCCCGAGGTCGTCAAGGCGGTGGCCGGCCGCGCCCGGATCATCGTGGACGGGTGCTTCCAGCG
>JBKOZA010000078.1:0-6870 GCA_046725675.1 Candidatus Methylomirabilota bacterium | reverse complement strand
GCTGCCACGGGCGCTCATCGTCTGGAAGTACATGCTGCGCTCGGCGCTCACCTCGACGGTGACCCAGATCGGGCTCCTCTTCGGCATCCTCCTGGCAGGAGCGGTCGTGACCGAAGCGGTGTTCGACTGGCCAGGGATCGGTACGTACGCGGTGAACTCGATCCTCCGCTCGGACTACAACGCGGTGATGGGCTTCACGGTCTGGGCGGGCGCGGTCTTCATCGTCGTGAACCTGCTCGTCGACGTCGCCCATACCCTCGTCGATCCCCGGGAACGCGCCTCGTGAGCACATCGAGGGGGGCCTCGACGGCGTGGTTCGTGTTGACGCGGCTGGCGCGGGACCGGTCGGCGGTGATCGGGCTGGTCCTGATCGCGGGGTTGGTCCTGGCCGCGTTGCTGGCGCCGGTGCTGGCGACGCATCCGGATGACGTGTTCGAGCTGCATCCGGCGGAGCGCCTCAAGCCACCGGGCGGGGCCCACTGGCTCGGGACCGACCGGATGGGGGCCGACGTGTACAGCCGGCTGCTGTTCGGGGCTCGCATCACGATCCTCATCGGCGTGATCGCGGTCGGCGCCTCGCTGCTCGTGGGCGTGCCCGTCGGTCTCGTGGCCGGATACCTCCACGGCTGGTTCAGCGACGTGCTGATGCGCGTGTCGGACATCTTCCTGGCGGTGCCCCAGGTGGTGCTGGCCATCGCCATCGCCCAGACGCTGGGCCCCTCCCTCCCCAACGTCATCCTGGCGCTGTCGGTCACCTACTGGCCGTGGTTCGCCCGCGTCGTCTACGCGGAGACGCGCGCGCTGCAGAAGGAGGTGTTCGTGGAGAGTACCGCCGCGCTCGGGGCCTCGCCCTGGCGGCTGACGGTGCTGCACGTCCTGCCCAGCATCGCCTCACCGATCATCGTGCGCGCGTCGATCGGCATGGGCTTCACGATCCTGACCGCCGCCGCGCTCGGCTTCCTCGGGCTCGGACCCCCGCCGCCCACGCCCGAGTGGGGCCGGACGATCGCCGAGTCGCGCGAGTTCCTGCCCGACGCCTGGTGGTACGCGGCGGCGCCGGGCGTCGCCATCTTCCTCACCGTGATGGGCTTCAACTTGCTCGGCGACGGGCTGCGCGACGTCCTCGACCCGCGCCTGCGCCGGACCCGCGTCCCCCGCGATGAGTGAGCTCCTCTCGGTGCGTGGCCTCAGCGTCGATTTCCTCACCGACGGCGGCGTGGCCCAGGTGCTCGACGGCATCAGCCTCAACGTCGACCCCGGCGAGGTCGTGGGCCTCGTCGGCGAGAGCGGCTGCGGCAAGACGACCCTCGCCCGCGCCATCCTGGGCATCCTGCCCGGCGGGGCGGCCCGCATTCGTGGCGGCGAGGTGCGCTTCAAGGGCACCGACCTCCTGCGCGAGGACCCCATCGTGGTGAATGACCGGGTGCGCGGCCGCCGGATCACGTTCATCCCTCAAGATACGTCCACCTCGTTCAGCCCCGTCTTCCCCGTCGAGACGCAGATCATGGACCTGATGAAGTGGAAGTCCCCGCGGGCGGAGGGCGATCGAGGACAGCGGGCGCTGTCGCGCTACCCCCGCGAGCGCCACCGCGCCGACCGTGACGCCGTGCTGGAGAGCCTGCGCGCCGTGCAGATCCCCGAGCCCGCCCGGGCGCTGCGCCGGCTGCCCCACGAGTTCTCGGGTGGGCAGCGCCAGCGGCTCATGATCGCGATGGCGCTGCTGCCGTGCCCCGATCTGATCGTCGCCGACGAGCCGACCACCGCGCTCGACGTGACCATCCAGGCCCAGATTCTCCGGCTCCTCCGCGAGCTGGTGAAGGAGCGCGGCGTGTCCGTGCTCTTCACCACGCACGATCTCGGCACCGCCCACGAGATCTGCGACCGCGTGGTGGTGATGTACGCCGGCCAGGAGATGGAGGCGGCGCCCGCCGACACGTTCTTCGCGCGGCCCGCCCACCCCTACACCCGCCGGTTGCTCGCCAGCGTGCCGACTGGTACCGGCGAGATCCGCGACATCCCGGGCGACGTTCCAAGCCTGGTCGCCCCGCCGGCGGGCTGCCGCTTCCACCCGCGTTGCGACTACGCGACCCCTGAGTGCCGGGCCGGCCGCCCGGCGCCCCGCGCACTCGCTCCCGATCACGAGGTGCGCTGCCACCACCCCGTCGATGCGCCCGCCGGAGACGACGGGTGAGCGCGCCACCCCTCCTGGAGCTGGTCGACCTCGCTCGTCACTTTCCCGTCCGTAATGCCTTCGGCCGTCGCACCGGCTGGATCCGCGCCGTCGACGGCGTGTCGCTGGCGGTGTGGCCCGGCGAGACGCTGGGCCTCGTCGGGGAGAGTGGCTGCGGCAAGTCGACGCTCGGCAAGACCGTCATGGGGATCCACGCCCCAACGGCCGGAGACATCCGGTTTGATGGTCGGGAAATCGGCCGTCTGCCGTCGAGCGAGCGGCGCGCGATCGCCCGAGACCTCCAGTACGTTTACCAGGACCCCGGAGCGTCCCTCGACCCGCGCTGGAAGGTAGTCCACTCGCTGCACGAGCCCCTGAAGATCCACACGCGCCTGTCGCGGGCCGAGCGCGAGGAGCAGGTCCACGTGATCCTCACCGCCGTCGGCCTCCCCGGCGCTCACCTCGATCTCTATCCGCACGAGCTGAGCGGCGGCCAGCAGCGCCGGGTCGGACTCGCGCGGATCCTGACGTTGCGGCCCCGGATGATCATCCTCGACGAGCCGACCTCCGGGCTCGACGTGTCGGTCCAGGCCAGCGTGTTGAAGCTCTTCCGGAGCCTCCAGGCGACCTTCGCGCTCACCTACGTCTTCATCTCGCACGACCTGGCCGTCGTGCGGTCGACGTGCGCACGCATCGCTGTGATGTACCTGGGCCGGATCGTCGAGCTGGGCGCGACGGCCGCGGTGTTCGAGCAGCCTCGCCACCCGTACACGCGCTCGCTGCTGGCCGCCGTGCCCCGCATCGGCGGCCGCCGGGTCACCCTCGACTTCGCCCTGAAAGGCGAGCCGCCCAACCCGCGCGACGTTCCGAGCGGGTGCCGATTCCGGACGCGCTGCCCGCTGGTCCAGGACGTTTGCGCGACCGAGGAGCCGGCGCTCCGCGAGGTAGAGGGGCGCCGCGTGGCCTGCCACTTCGCCTGAGGCTCACGTGTACGGCGCCGAGCTGATCCTCGGGCTCCTCATCGCCGTCGCGGCGCTCGTCACCGTCGCGCGCCGTCTCGAGATCGCCTACCCGATCTTCCTCGTCATCGGTGGCCTGGTCCTCGGACTCGTTCCGGGGGTGCCACGGATCCAGGTCGATCCCGACCTGATCTTCCTCATCGTCCTCCCGCCCCTCCTCTACATCGCGGCGTTCTTCACGCCCGTCCAGAGCCTGCGCGCGAACCTGGGCACGATCAGCTCGCTCGCGGTCGGCCTGGTCGTCGTGTCGGCGTGTGCGGTGGCGGCGGTCGCGCACGCCCTGATCCCGGGCATCACCTGGTCGGTCGCCTTCGTGCTCGGGGCGATCGTCGCCCCACCCGATGCGATCGCCGCCACCGCGGTCACGACGCGGCTGGCCGTCCCGCGGCAGATCGTCACCATCCTTGAGGGGGAGAGCCTCCTGAACGACGCCACCGCGCTGACGATCTACAGCATTGCCCTGGCGGTGGCCGCGGGGGCCGTGTTCTCCCCGACCGGTGCCATCGTCACCTTCGCCGGTGCGATCCTCGGCGGGTGCGCCATCGGCATTGCGGTGGGGTGGGTCATCGCGCACGTCCGGGCCCGTATCGAGGACACGCCGGTGGAGATGACCATTTCGCTGCTGACTCCCTACGCGGCCTTCCTCCCAGCCGACCGCCTCGGCGCCTCCGGAGTCATCGCGACGGTGGCTGCCGGCCTCTACCTCGGGCACCGCGGCTCGCACATCATGGGCGCGGACGCGCGTCTGACGGGGCGGGCGGTGTGGGAGACGGTCACGTTCCTCCTGAACGGCTTCGTCTTCATCGTCATGGGCCTCGAGGTGCCGCTCCTGCTCCGCGCGCTGACGCCCTCGCAGGCGATCCGGCTGATCGGTATCGGCGTCGCCGTGACGGCGTTGTTGGTGCTCGTGCGGGCGGCGTGGGTCTTCGCCACCATCCTCCTGCCCCAGCGCATTCGCGGTCGCCCGGACGCGCTCGCGTGCTCGCTGGTCCTGTCCTGGGCCGGGATGCGCGGCGTCGTCTCGCTGGCGGCCGCCCTCGCGCTGCCGCTCACGCTGTCGGCCTCGGCGCGCGAAGCGCTCGTGATCGTGACGCTGACCGTCATCGTGCTCACGCTGGTGGGGCAGGGATTGACCCTGCCCTGGCTCATCCGGACGCTTCGCCTCGGGACGGACGCGGGAATCCGCGAAGAAGAAGCCCGAGCGCGACAGCGCCTCCTGGAGGCGGCCACCCAGCGGCTGGACGAGCTGGAGCCGGTGTGGCCGGGGCATCGCCCCCTCCTCGACCAGCTCCGCGAGACGTACCGCCATCGCGCCGAGCACGTCGAGCGTCAGCGCGAAGCCGCCGACGGCGACAGCGAAGACCGCGAGCTCATCGAGCACCGGGAGATCCGACGCACCGTCATCGACGCCGAACGCGAGGCGCTGCTGCGGATTCGGGCCGCGGGCGAGGTCAGCGACGACGTGCTGCGCGGCCTCGAGCGCGAGCTCGACCTCGAAGAGCGTCGCATGGACGCGTGACGGCGTGTGATACGCTGAGGCCCGCTCAGGGAGGTCCACGGTGCAGATCGGCGTCGACATCGGCGGCACCTTCACCGACATCGTGGCTCTCGACCGCGCAGGCCGGCTGGCGCTGACGAAGGTACCGAGCACCCCGAAGGATCTTCTCGAGGGCATCGGCGCCGCGGTCAGCCAGGTGCTTGGGCTCGCCGGGGCGCGGCCGGCCGACGTCGAGCGCTTCATCCACGGCACGACCATCGCCACCAACGCCATCCTCGAGCAGAAGGGCGCCGTGACCGCGATCCTCACCACCGAGGGCTTCGAGGACGTGCTCGAGCTGGGGCGGATGAAGCGCTCGCGCATGTACGACCTGACGATGGATCCCGAGGTGCCGACGTTCCTCGCGCCCCGGCGGCGCCGGGTGGGCATCCGCGAGAGGCTCGACGCCCGCGGCCAGGTCCTGGTCCCGCTCGACGAGGACGCCGTGCGCCGCGCCGTGCAGGCGCTGCGCGCGCGGGCCGTACAGGCCATCGCGGTCTGCTACCTCTTCTCCTTCGTCAACCCCGCCCACGAGCGCCGCACGCGCGAGATCGTCGCGGAGCTGGCGCCGGAGATCAGCGTGTCGCTCTCGTCGGACGTCGATCCGACCTTCCGCGAGTACGAGCGCCTGTGCGTCACCGCCTTCGACGCCTACCTCGGCCCCGTCGTGAAGCGCTACCTCGCCGGCCTCGCCGACACGCTGCGCGCGCTCGGCGTCCCCGGCGTGCCGTTGATCATGCGATCCCGTGGAGGCATCGTGTCGGCAGCGCTGGCGGCGGAGCAGCCTGTCACGCTCTTTTTGTCCGGTCCGGCGGGCGGGGTGATCGGTGCGGGCTTCGCTGCCGAGCGGTCGGGCGTGCGCGACTTCGTCTCCCTCGACATGGGTGGCACCAGCAACGACGTCGCGGTGGTCCGCGATGGGACGCCCCTGCTCGCCAGCGAGGGCGCGATTGGCCCCTATCCCGTCCGCACGCCCATGGTGGACGTGAACACCATCGGCGCTGGCGGGGGGAGCGTCGCGTGGATCGACGCGGCTGGCGGCCTGCGCGTGGGCCCCCGCAGCGCCGGCGCCGATCCCGGCCCCGCCTGCTACGGCCGCGGCGGGGACGAGGCGACCGTCACCGACGCCAGCGTAGTGCTCGGCTACCTCAACCCCGCGCGCTTCGCCGGCGGCACCGTGACGCTCGACGTGGCCGCGGCCGAGCGCGCCGTGGCGGCGATCGGGCGCCGGCTCGGTGTGGACCCGGTGGCGGCCGCCGCCGGAATTCATCGCGTGGTGAACGCCCGGATCGCCGACCAGATCCGACTGGTCACGATCAAGCGCGGCTACGACCCGCGGCAGTTCTCGCTGGTGGTGCTGGGCGGCGCCGGGCCGGTGCACGGCGCCGCCCTCGCCGCCGAGATGGGGATGGCGGAGGTGCTGGTGCCCGAGGCGCCGGGCGTCCTCGCCGCCTTCGGCCTCCTGGCCGCCGCCATCGAGCACCACCACGCGCGCACGCTGCAGGCGCGCACCGACGTGGCCGACCTCGCTGCCGTCAACCGGTGCCTGGGTGAGCTCGACGCGGCCGGGCGCGGCCGCATGCGGGAGGAGGGCGTGCCGGCCGACCAGGTGCGCGTGGCCTACACGGCCGACATGCGCTACGTCGGACAGGCGTACGAGCTGGAGGTGCCGATCGCCCTGCCCATCACGCGCGAGGGGATGCCGGAGATCCTCGCGGCGTTCCACGCGGTCCACGAGCGTGTCTACGGCTACGCGCGCACGCAGCAGCCGGTGGAGTTCGTGAACTTCCGCGCGGTGCACACCTACCCGCTTCCGCGGCCGGTCGTGACGCCGGCCGCCCGCGCCGCCGGAAGCCTGGCCGACGCGCGCCTGGGCGAGCGCCGCGCGTACTTCGAGGCCTTCGTACCGACGGCGATCTACGAGCGAGCGCGGTTGCCGCTGGGGGCGCGCCTGGCCGGACCGGCCATCGTGGAGCAGGACGATACGACCACCGTGATCCCACCCGGTGTCACTGCCCGGGTGGACGACGCCGGCAACCTGCGCCTTCGGAGGGCGTGATGGTCATCGATCCGATCCTCCTCGAGGTGCTGCGCAACCGGCTCGATGCCATCGCCGACGAGATGGAGCTGACGCTCCTCAAGAG
>JBKOZA010000077.1:0-4117 GCA_046725675.1 Candidatus Methylomirabilota bacterium | reverse complement strand
ATCTCGCCGCGGGTCGTGACCTCCACGAGGTAATCCGCGTACATCGCGCCGTCGGCCTCGGTCCCGGCGAGCCCGCCCTTCACGCGCGACCGGACGGCGGCGGGCAGAGGCCGCAGGCAGAGCAGGACGACGTTGCCGTTGGCGAGCTTGCGCGCGTCGTGGTGGTGATCCGGATGGCGGATCTCCCAGACGATCTTGCCGTGCCAGTCCACCTCGAGGGCGGCACCGGCCTTGAAGCGGTCCCAGGCGGGGAAGCGCTTCACGCCGTCCTCGATCTTGCCGCAATAGAACAGGTGGCCGTCGTCGAGGAGGTAGCCGTACGGACCGGGCCGATGGGGCAGCCGCCAGGTGTGGGCGACGGCACCGTCCATGTCCATCAGGTAGACGGTACCGTCGCCGAACATCGGGGCGAACAGCGTGTAGCCGGCGAACGCCCGCGACGGGTCGTGCGCGATCAGCCCCGTGCGGGCTCGCCGGACCCGTTGCTGGTCGACGGGGGACATCGCGTCCTCAGCGCGCGGCCGCCCCGGGGTTCCGCGCGGCCGCCGCCGTGTCGGCCTTCGCGAAGTCGGCCTCGCCGAACCCGTACAGGTGCGCGCCGCCCATGAAGATCTGCGCGGCGATCGCCCGCGGCACGTTCTTCAGGAGGTTCTCGGCGACGTGGGGGAAGTTGGAGTCGAAGTGCGGGTAGTCGGTCGAGATGCACATGCGGTCGGCGCCGATCAACCCCGCGGTGGCCTCGATCTCCGGCTCGCTGCCCTCGACGGCGGCCCAGCAGTTGCGCCGGAAGTACTCACGTGGCGTCAGCGTGAGGTACGGCGCGTGGCTGTCGCGATACTGCGGATAGTCCCACTCGATGCGCGACAGCAGCCCCGGCACCCACGAGTTCTGCGCTTCCAGGAAGCCGACGCGAAGCTTGGGATGGAACTCGAACACGCCACCCACGATCATGGCGATCAGCGCCTGCTGCATCTCGATCCAGTGGCTGGCCACGTGGCGGTAGAAGCGGTTCTCGCCGTAGAGCACGTTGTGATACGAGTAGTGGGCGCCCGTCCCCTCGTGGAACCCCCAGGTGACGTTCAGCTCCTCGTGGACACTGTAGAGCGGGTCCCAGTAGTTCGAGTGCCAGTAGTGGCCGTTGACGAGATTGGGTCGGATGAACGAGCCGACGGCACCCAGCTCGCGCACGCCGCGGACCAGCTCGCGGCAGGCCAGGTGCACGTCGTGCACCGGCAGCATCGCGACGAACTTGAGCTGGTCCGGGCTGTAGCGACAGAACTCCGCGATCCAGTTGTTGTAGGCCTGGCAGATCCCCAGTGACAGCGCGGGGTCGAGGTCGTTGCGCGCGAGCAGCGACAGACCGTTGGTGGGATAGAGCACGGCGATGTCCACGCCCTCCATCGCCATGCCCATCACCTGCGCCTCGGCGTCGTAGCCACGCTGGATGGCGAAGTCGAGCCGGCCGGTGTCGGCCAGCCGCGACCCGGACAGCGGCTGGGTGCTCTGGGTGGCGCCGGCGCGGGCCCGCTTGCGGTGCTGCTGCATATCGGCGTCGCCCGTCCCCGGCAGCCCGTCGATGACGATCTGGGCGGAGGTCGCGCGCTTGGGACGGCCGTCGGCGCCGATCGGGACCTGCACCCGGTGCCTGAACGTCGCGTCCAGATACCGCTCGAACAGATCGGGCGGCTCCATGATGTGCATGTCGGAGTCGACGAACCGCAGGCCGTCTTTCATGACACGCTCCCTTTTTGAGTTGCGAGCTGGTTGCCTTCAGCTGCCGCCCACGTAGCGGCTCACGTGGTACGGCACGTGAGCCAGGCCCGGACAGAAGCGGCCGACGATCGGCGCCAGCCGGTCGTAGAGCGCCCGGGCCGGGGCGTTCGCCTCGGCCAGGCGGCGCCGCGCCGCCTCGGCGTCGCGCGCCAGCGCCGCCACGTCCACCGTCGTGACCCGCCGATGCTCGACGACCATCCGCCCGCCGATCATGACGTGGGTCACGGCGGAGCCGTCCTCGGTGTGCACGAGCTGGTTGGTGGGATCGTTCAGCGGAATCCAGTTCGGGTGCTCGAGGTCGAGGAAGACGATATCGGCCTTGTAGCCGGGCGCGAGCCGGCCCAGCCGTCCCTGCAACCCGAGTGCGCGCGCGCTGCCCTCCGTCGCCGCCAGGACGACCTCCTCGGTGGTGACCCACCGATCGGCGTCGGGCGTGCGCCCCTTGGAGACCAGCGAGGCCAGACGCATGGCCTCGTACATGTTCAGGTTGTCCGAGCAGTTGGCGCCGTCGGTGCCGATGCCCACGTTCACCCGGCGCTCCAGCATCGCGCGCATGTCGGCCAGCCCGTTGCCCAGCCGTAGATTGCTGCCGGGATTGTGGGCGACCGAGCTGCCGTGGTCGCCCAGGCGCTTCATGTCGTCCTCGTCGAGCCACACGCCGTGGGCGACGGTGAAGTGAGGGCCGAGCACGCCGAGGTCGTCGAGGTGGGCGGTCAGCGTCTTGCCGTAGCGCTGCAGCCCGACGATCGCCTGCACCTTGGACTCGGCCACGTGGCTGTGCAGCCCGACGCCGTGCTCCTTGGCAAGATCGGCGCACGCCCGGATGAACTCGTCCGAGCAATGGTGGGGAATGGTCGGCGCCACCGCCAGCCGGACCTGATCGCCCGCGCGCCGCGCGCCGAGGGCCGCGCGCATGCCGGCGATGCTCGTCGGCCACGGCGCCGGCCGCTGCCGGGCAACCTCGTCGCGCAGCGCGGGCGTCAGCACGTCGAGCAGGCCGGGGATCGCGTCGTACAGTGAGCGGTCGGCCACCATGGGCGCGACGACTGCGCGCATGCCGACGTCTGCGTAGGCGCGGCCGACGGCGTCGGTGCCCTCGGGCGTCGGCGCGGGAAACTCCAGCGGCAAGTCGTAGGCCGCCGTGGTGCCCTTGAGGACCATCTCGACGGCGCCGAGCTTGGCGCTCAGGTAGCGCTCGTCGTGGGTGCGGCCGCCGCTGATCCACGGCCCGGCCGTGAGCAGCAGCTCGAGCGTCCACCGATCGCCCATGCCCTTGGCCAGGTTGCCGTGGCCGTGCATGTGGGCATTGACGAGCCCGGGGTGCAGCAGCATGCCGCGGGCGTCGATGACCGTGGCGCCCGTCGGCGCCGGCAAGCCCGGCACGCCGACCTCGCGGATCGTGTCGCCCGTCACCACGATGTCACCGGCGTCGGCGCGATGCCCGCGCACGTCGAGGAGGCGGCCGCCGCGAATGACCGTGACCGAGTCGGCGCTGGCTGTCATGGGCCGTCCTCCCTGCGGGGTCGTCGTGGTTGTGGCAGTATACGCGAGCCGTCATGAGGATCGGGTTCCATCTCACGCCGTTCTGGAGTCCTGCCGATCGCCCGCCGACCCGGATCATCGACGAGGCAATCGGCGTCGTCGCCGCCGCGTCGCGCCTGGGCTACGCGTGGGTGTCGATCGGCCAGCACTGGCTCTCGCACCCGACGGTGTGGCCGCAGCCGTTTCCGCTGCTCGCCCGCCTGGCGCCCGAGACCGGGTCGATGCGGCTCAAGACGTCGGTGCTGCTGCTTCCGATCCTCAACGCGGTCGAGGTCGCCGAGAACGTGGCGACGCTCGATCACATCACGCACGGCCGGCTCGACGTCGGCGTGGCCATTGGCTACCGGGAGCGGGAGCTGGCCGTGGCCGGCCTCGCCCGGTCCGACCGCGTGGCGAAGCTCGAGGAATCGCTCGAGCTGATGAAGCGCCTCTGGCGCGGCGAGGCGGTCACGTTCAAGGGGCGCTACATCCGCGTCGAGGACGGGCGGATGGGCTTCACGCCCTACCAGAGGCCGCATCCGCCGCTGGAGATGGGCGCTCAGAGCGAGGGCGCCACCCGGCGGGCCGCGCGGCTGACCGACGGCGTCTTCTTCGGTCCCCAGCTCGGCTGGGCCGACGTCGCGCGCTTCGGCGCGCTGTTCCGCGAGGAGCGGGCGAAGGCCGGCGCGGCGAGCCCGGGCTACGTGGGCGCCTCGCGTAGCCTCATCGTCGGCGCCAGCAAGGAGAGCGCGGCCGCCGCCGCCCGCGGGTACCTCGAGAAGACGTTCGCCATGTACCGCGCGTGGCGGATGCAGGAGCCGAC
>JBKOZA010000076.1:0-8172 GCA_046725675.1 Candidatus Methylomirabilota bacterium | reverse complement strand
GCGCCGGCGGTCTTCTGGCTCGACAGGAACCGGGCGCACGACGCCCAGCTCATCGACAAGGTGACCCGGTACCTGAAAGACCACGACACCAGCGGGCTCGATATCCGCATCATGTCCGTGGCCGAGGCCGCGCGCTTCTCGCTGGAGCGGATGCGGGCCGGCCAGGACACGATCTCGGTGACGGGCAACGTCCTGCGCGACTACAACACGGACCTGTTTCCGATCCTCGAGCTCGGCACCAGCGCGAAGATGCTCTCCATCGTGCCGCTCATGGACGGCGGCGCTCTCTTCGAGACCGGCGCCGGCGGGTCGGCGCCCAAGCACGTCCAGCAGTTCGAGGAAGAGGGGCATCTCCGGTGGGACTCCCTCGGCGAGTTCCTCGCCCTGGCGGAGTCGCTCGATCACATGGCCCGCGCGTCCAACCACGCCAAGGCGAAGGTGTTCGCCGAGGCGCTGCACGCCGCCAACGCCAAGTTCCTCGATAGCGACAAGTCGCCGGGTCGAAAGGTGGGTGAGCTGGACACGCGCGGCAGCCACTTCTATCTCGCCCTGTACTGGGCGGAAGCGTTGGCCACGCAGACCCAGGATAAGGAGCTCCAGGCGCGCTTCGCCAAGGTGGCGAAGCGGCTCGGGGCGAACGAGGCCAAGATCGTCGCCGAGCTGAACGCCGCCCAGGGCCGGCCGGTCGACCTCGGCGGGTACTACCGGCCGGACCCGGAGCTGGCGTCGAAGGCGATGCGTCCCAGCCCCACGTTCAACGCCTTCGTGGACGCCATCGCCTGATGAGCGTCACGACCGCGGCCGATGGCATCAAGGAGATCACGACGCCGCTCGCCGACGCCGACGTCGAGTCGCTGAAGGCCGGCGATCGGGTGCGCATCACGGGCGTGATCTACACCGCCCGCGATGCGGCGCACGGGCGGCTGTGGCCGCTGATCGAGAAGGGCGAGCGGCTGCCGATCGACGTCAAGGGCGCCATCATCTACTACACCGGCCCCACGCCGCCCCAGCCGGGCGACATCGTGGGGGCCATCGGCCCCACCACCGCCAGCCGCATGGACAAGTTCACCCCGGCCCTGCTCGAGCTCGGGCTCAAGGGCACGATGGGCAAGGGCTATCGTGGCCAGGCGGTGAAGGACGCCCTGCGCGCGCACAAGGCCGTCTACTTCGGGGCCATCGGCGGCGCCGGGGCCGTGCTCTCGCGTCACGTCAAGGCGCTGCAGGTCGTCGCCTACGAGGACCTCGGCACCGAGGCGATCCGGCGGCTCGAGGTCGAGGATTTCCCGGCCATCGTCCTCAACGACTGCCACGGCGGTGACCTCTACGAGGACGGGCAGAAGCAGTTCGCCCGGGAGAGCGCATGACGGGACGCGTGATCGAGGAGCGCCGCGGGTTCCCCGGGGCGCTCCGAGCGCTGGGGGGTGTGGGGGGCCATGTCGGGGCCCCCCACGAGGAGAGATCGGCATGAGTCGAGTGCTGACGACCGGAGCGCGGGCGCCGATCAGGGCGGCGCACCTGCGCAAGGACGCGTGGTGGGCGCTGCCGGTCACGGTGGTCGTCGTGCTGGGCAGCTTCATCGTGTACTCGACGTGGGCCGCCCTGGAGAACGCCTACTACTGGGCGCCGCCCTACCTGTCGCCGTTCTACTCGCCGTGCCTGTCGGCCAAGTGCCCGCACGTGACGTTCGGCTACGGGCTGCCCGACGTCTCGCTGCCGATCATTGGCATCGTGTCGCCGGCGTTCCTGATCCTGTGGGGCCCGGGCCTGTTCCGGCTGACCTGTTACTACTACCGGAAGGCCTACTACCGCTCGTTCTGGCTGGCGCCGCCCGCCTGCGCCGTGCCCGACGCCAAGCGCGGCTACACCGGCGAGACGCGCTTTCCCCTCATCTTCCAGAACCTGCACCGCTATGCCTGGTACGTCGCCGTCATCTTCATCGTGCTGCTGACCTGGGACGCCGTCCTCGCCTTCCGCTTCCCGATGCCCGACGGCAGCCACCGGCTCGGCATCGGCGTCGGCACGCTCGTCATGTGGGTCAACGTCATCTTGCTGGCCGGCTACACGTTCTCGTGCCACTCCTGCCGCCACGTGTGTGGCGGTCACGTCGACGTCTTCTCGCGGGCGAAGACGCGGTACCGGGTCTGGCTCTTCTTCACCCGGCTCAACGAGCGGCACCCGGCCTTCGCCTGGCTCTCGCTGTTCAGCGTCGGATTGACAGATCTTTATATCCGGCTCGTTGCGATGGGAGTGATCCGGGACCTGAGGATCGTCTTTTAATATGGCCAAGACAGCGTACGAGACCCACGAGCACGACGTCCTCGTCATCGGCGCCGGCGGTGCCGGCCTGCGGGCGGCCATCGAGGCCGCCGCCCAGGGTGCGTCGGTCGGCCTGGTGTGCAAGTCGCTGCTGGGCAAGGCCCACACCGTCATGGCCGAGGGCGGCATCGCCGCCGCCATGGGCAACGTGTGGCCCGAGGACAACTGGCAGGTCCACTTCCGCGACACCATGCGCGGCGGCAAGATGCTGAACAACTGGCGCATGGCCCAGCTGCACGCCCAGGAGTCGCCCGATCGGGTGCTCGAGCTGGAGCGCTTCGGCGCGCTGTTCGACCGCACCAAGGAGGGCCTCATCTCCCAGCGCGACTTCGGCGGTCACCGCTACGCGCGGCTGGCCCACGTGGGCGACCGCACCGGCCTGGAGATGATCCGCACGCTGCAATACCACGCGATCCACCAGGGCATCGACGTCTACATGGAGTGCAAGGTCGAGCGGCTCCTCAAGGACGGCGATCGTATCGCCGGCGCCTTCGGCTACTGGCGCAACACCGGCGAGTTCGTGCTGTTCAAGGCCAAGGCGATCGTGCTGGGCACCGGCGGCATCGGCAAGGCCTGGAAGGTCACGTCGAACTCGTGGGAGTACACGGGCGACGGGCACTCCACCGCGCTGTGGGCGGGGGCCGACCTGATCGACATGGAGTTCGTGCAGTTCCACCCGACCGGGATGGTGTGGCCGCCCTCTGTGCGCGGCATCCTGGTGACCGAGAGCGTGCGCGGCGACGGCGGAACGCTGAAGAACAAAGACGGCGAGCGGTTCATGTTCAACTACATCCCCGAGTTCTTCAAGGGCGAGACGGCCGACAACGAGAAGGAGGCCGACGCCTGGTACGCCGACAAGAAGAACAACCGCCGCACGCCGGACCTGCTGCCGCGCGACGAGGTGGCCCGGGCCATCAACAGCGAGGTGAAGGCTGGCCGCGGCTCGCCCCACGGAGGCGTGCTCCTCGACATCTGCACGCGGCGGCCGGCCGACTACATCCGCAAGCGGCTGCCCTCGATGTACCACCAGTTCAAGGAGCTGGCCGGCGTGGACATCACCCGGGAGCCGATGGAGGTCGGCCCCACCTGCCACTACGTGATGGGCGGGGTCCGCGTGGACGCCGACAGCACCCAGGCGACCGTCCCCGGCCTGTTCGCGGCGGGCGAGGTCGCAGGCGGGATGCACGGCTCCAACCGCCTCGGGGGCAACTCCCTGTCCGACCTGCTCGTCTTCGGCCGCCGGGCCGGGCTGCACGCCGCCCTCTACGCCAAGAACTTCGGCGGCCAGCTCGTCGCCGACAGCGCGCAGGTGGAGTCGATCGCCCGGGCGATGCTGGAGCCGTTCGACCGCAGCGGGGGCGAGAACCCCTACGCGATCCAAGCCGAGCTGCAGGAGACGATGCAGAACCTGGTCGGCATCATCCGCAACGAGCGCGAGATGCGCCAGGCCCTGACCGTGATCGAGTCGCTCAAGGAGCGGGCCAAGAAGGTGCGCGTGGACGGCGGGCGCGTCTACAACCCCGGCTGGCACGTCGCCCTCGACCTCGCCTCCCTGCTCACGGTGGCCGAGTGCACCACGCTGGCGGCGCTCGAGCGCAAGGAGAGCCGGGGCGGCCACACCCGCGACGACCATCCCTACACCGACGACACCTGGGGCAAGGTCAACGTCGTCCTCCGTCTCCGCAACGGCACGGTGCAGGTGAGCCGGGAGCCGTTGCCCGAGATGCCGGCCGAGCTCACGGCGCTGTTCCAGGAGCGGAAATAATGGCGACGACCTTCACGATGAAGGTCTTCCGCGGCCAGCCCGGGCAGGGCGACTTCCGCGACTACACGGTCGACGTCGAGGAGGGCATGGTGGTCCTCGACGTCATCCATCGCATCCAGGCGACCCAGGCGCCCGATCTCGCTTGCCGGTGGAACTGCAAGGCCGGCAAGTGCGGCTCGTGTAGCGCGGAGGTCAACGGCGCGCCGCGTCTGATGTGCATGACCCGCATGGAAACCTTCGCGCCGGGCCAGCCGATCACGGTCGCGCCGATGCGGACCTTTCCGCTCATCCGGGATCTGGTGACCGACGTCTCCTACAACTACGTGAAGGCCCGCCAGGTCCCGCCGTTGCGGCTGAAGCCGCCCGACGCCGACGGCCGGTACCGCATGATGCAAGAGGACGTGGACCGCGCGCAGGAGTTCCACAAGTGCATCGAGTGCTTCCTGTGCCAGAACGTCTGCCACGTCATCCGTGACCACGAGGAGCTCAAGCCAGCGTTCTCGGGGCCGCGCTTCTTCATCAAGATCGCCGGCCTGGACATGCACCCGCTGGACACCGTCGATCGATCGGAATTCGTTCGAGCGCAGGCGGGCGTCGGTCTCTGCAACATCACGAAATGTTGCACGGAGGTGTGTCCGGAGCACATCCACATCACCGACAACGGCATCATCCCCATGAAGGAGCGGATGGCCGACAATTACGATCCGGTCGTGTGGCTCCTGCGCAAGTTCCGCGGCGGGCGCAAAGAGCCGGCGTGATCGCGCGCTCGTGAAGGTCCACGAGTACCAGGCCAAGGCGCTCCTGCGCGAGTTCGGGGTGCCGGTGCCCGACGGCGACGTCGCCGACACCCCGGCCCGGGCCCGCGAGATCGCCCAGCGGCTGGGCAGCCGGGTCGTCGTCAAGGCGCAGGTCCACGCCGGCGGCCGCGGCAAGGCCGGCGGAATCAAGCTGGCCGCCGACGCGGCCGGCGCCGAGGCGGCCGCGGCGCAGATCCTCGGCATGCGACTCAAGACACCGCAGACGCCGCCCGAGGGCATCGTGGTGCGCTCGGTGTGGGTCGAGCGGGCCTCGGCGATCGAGCGGGAGCTGTACCTGTCGATGACGCTCGACCGCACGCGTGCGACCCACGTGGTGATGGCCTCGCAGGCCGGCGGCATGGACATCGAGGACGTGGCCGCGCGCACGCCGGAGAAGATCATTCGAGAGTGGACGCACCCGGCGCTCGGCCTCGCGGACTACCAGGCCCGGCGGCTCGCGTTCGGGCTCGGCCTCGCCGGCGAGGCCTTCAAGCAGGGCGTCGGCCTGATCCGCAACCTCTTCCGTCTCTATCTGGCCAAGGACTGCGCGCTGGTCGAGATCAACCCGCTCGTCGTCACGACGGACGGCCGCGTGCTGGCCCTCGACGCCAAGCTGAGCTTCGACGACAACGCGCTGTACCGGCACCAGGAGCTCGTCGCCCTCCGGGACGTCAACGAAGAAGATCCGCTGGACGTCGAGGCGTCGAAGTACGGGCTCAACTACATCAAGCTCGACGGCGACGTGGCGTGCATGGTCAACGGCGCCGGCCTCGCGATGGCGACGATGGACATCGTCAAGCTGGCCGGCGGCGAGCCGGCCAACTTCCTCGACGTCGGGGGCGGCGCCTCGCCCGAGCAGATCGAGAACGCCTTCCGGATCCTGTCCTCCGACCCGGCCGTGAAGGCGATCTTCATCAACGTCTTCGGCGGCATCCTGCGCGTCGATCGCCTGGCCGAGGGCGTGATCGCGGCGGTGCGCAAGCTGGGCCTCACGCTGCCGGTGGTCCTGCGCGCCGAGGGCACCAACGTCGAGGAGGGCAAGCGGATGCTCGCCGACTCCGGCCTCGCCCTGATCATGGCCGACGACATGGGCGACGGTGCGCGCAAAGCCGTCGGGCTGGCGAAGAGGGCGGCGTGAGCGTCCTGGTCGACGGGCGCACGCGGGTAGTCGTGCAGGGCATCACGGGCAAGGAAGGGGCCTTTCACGCCGCCCGCTGCAAGGAGTACGGCACCGCGGTGGTCGGGGGCGTCACCCCCGGCAAGGGGGGCACCACCCACGAGGGCTTCGCGGTGTGGAACACGGTGGAAGAGGCGGTCACGAGAGAGGGCGCCAACTGCGCACTCATCTTCGTGCCTCCGCCGGCCGCCGCCGACGCCATCGTGGAGGCGGCCGCCGCGGACGTGCCGCTGATCATCTGCATCACGGAGGGGATCCCGGTGGCCGACATGGTGCGCGCCAAGCACTACCTGAGCTCGACCTCGAGCCGGCTCATCGGCCCGAACTGTCCAGGCGTGATCACGCCGGGCGAGGCGAAGGTCGGGATCATGCCCGGGCACATCCACAAACGGGGGCCGGTGGGTGTCGTGTCCCGGAGCGGCACGCTGACCTACGAGGTCGTCGGGCAGCTGAGCGCACGCGGAATCGGCCAGACGACCTGCGTGGGCATCGGCGGCGACCCCGTGAACGGCACCAGCTTCGTGGACGTCCTGCGGCTGTTCAACGACGACCCGGAGACGCGCGCGATCATGATGATCGGAGAGATCGGCGGCACGGCCGAGGAGGACGCGGCCGCGTTCGTCAAGGCCCACGTCACCAAGCCGGTCGTCGCGTTCATCTGTGGCCAGACGGCGCCGCCGGGCCGGCGCATGGGGCATGCCGGGGCGATCATCGCCGGTGGCAAGGGAACGGCGGCCGAGAAGATGACGGCGCTGGCCGGCGCTGGCGCCACGCTGGTGCGCAGCCCCGCCGACATGGGCGCCACCGTGGCCACGGTGATCGGCCTATGAGCACGCGAGTGATCGAGGAACGCCACGGGTTCCCCGGGGCGCTCCGAGCGTTGGGGGGGGTGGGGGGCCATGTCGGGGCCCCCCACCCAGACAATTGAGCGAGCGCACGCTGGCCATCATCAAGCCGGACGCGGTCGCCGCCGGCTCGGCCGGGAAGATCCTGGCGCGGATCGAGGCCGCCGGCTTCCGCGTCCTCGCGCTCAAGATGGTCCGGATGAGCGCGGAGGACGCGGCCGGCTTCTACGCCGTCCACCGCGCGCGGCCGTTCTTCCAGAGCCTCTGCGCCTTCATGACCCAGGGCCCGTGCATCGCGATGATCCTCGAGGCCGACAACGCCATCCAGCGCTGGCGCGACCTCATGGGCGCCACCGACCCCGCCAAGGCCGCAGCGAGCACGATCCGGAAGGAGTTCGCCAGCTCGATCGAGGCCAACGCCGTCCACGGCTCTGACGCACCGGCCACCGCCGCCTTCGAGATCTCCTACTTCTTCAGCGCCCTGGAGCTGACGCCGCGCGCGTGACGGTCGCACGGTGGTGCCGGGCGCCAGAGTCGCCGGTGGCCTGATCAGAACAGCTCGACCTGGCCCGGATAGCTCACGCGACCGTTCGCGACGCGCGCGGTCGGGCGCAGGACGTGCGGCGACGACGGGCTCTCGCTCACGATGTGGCGCACCTCGACGCCGCGGGCGACGAGGGCGTCGGCGATGAGGGAGCGGTGGCAGCTCCGGGGATCGGCCTCGGCGCACATGATCGCGGTGGGCGTCGAGGCGGCGGCTTCCAGGAGCGTGGCCAGCTGACCGGCGAACTCTTCGGTCTCCATGTAGTCGGCGTAGCCGCGGAAGGCCGGCTCCACGCCGGTGTTGACCGAGCCCACGCGCGGGCGGCGGAAGCCGCCGAGGCCGGGCGAATGCGCGTAGGCGATGCCGGCCACGGGAAGGTCGCGCGCGAGCGCGGCGACGTCGAACTGCGGATGGCGGCGTGAGCGCGGGTAGCGGCGGACGTCGATGACCTGGCTCACGCCGTGGGCGCGGAGCAGGGCGACCAGCTCGGCGAGCGAGCGGCGGGAATGGCCGATCGTCCACACGTCAGCTGGCGAGGTCAGCCGCGCTTCTTGCGCTCTCTCAGATCCATGGCGCCGGGGCGGCGGCGGGGGTCCTCGCCGCGCGGGAAGATCTGCGCCTTCTGGACCTTCTGCGTTCCCGTCGTCGGCAGCGAGGGCACGAACAGGACCCAGCCGGGCGACTTGAAGTACGCCAGCCGGGCGCGGCACCAGTCGGCGAGCGACTCG
>JBKOZA010000075.1:0-3747 GCA_046725675.1 Candidatus Methylomirabilota bacterium | reverse complement strand
CGAACGACGTTGTCGAGCCGCACGAGCCCCCCGGCCGGGGCCATGCCCACCTGGTTGGCGGCGCCGGTGGCCGGGTTGTTGGACGCCGAGTCGCGCGAGACGTACAGGCGCGAGATCGTCCCCAGGTCGCCGCGGTAGGCCTCCATCAGGCGGATCTGCACGTCGTAGTCGTCGTTGACGGTGGGGTCGCGGAAGCGCGAGACCTGGTCGTCGCCGCCCACCATCAGCCGCAGGGCGGTGGCGATCTGCGAGGTGTCCACACGCAGGTCGGCGGCGCGCTCGCGGTCGATGACGACGCGCAGCTCGGGCTTGTCGAGCTGCAGCGTGGTGTCGGCGTCGACGATCCCGGGGATGGCCCTGGCCCGCTCCTTGAGGGCGGCCCCGTACTCGCCTAGCCTCTCCAGCTCGGGGCCCCGCAGTGCCAGGTCGATGTCGAAGGTGCCACCGCCGATGTTGAAGCCGGCGATGTTGCGCACCTGGGTCCGGATGTCGCGGAACGCCCGGAAGCGCCGCCGGAGCTCGAGCATCACCTCTCGCTGACTGTAGTTGCCGCGGAACGCGGCGAGCGGATCGCCGTGGCGCAGCCCCTCCCACAGTCGATGCAGACTCACCGTGCGCTCGGTGTGCGGCACCGTGCGGATGTACATGTAGCCCTGGTTCACGCGGGCCAGGAAGCTGCCACCCGCCGTGGCCAGGGCAAGCGCGACGCCCTTGGTCTCCAGCGCCTCCTTCGTCAGCGCTTGCATCGCCTCGTCCATGGCGGCCAGGCTCATTCCCTCGGGACCGAACACGAGCACCTCGAACTCGGACTCGTCCACGTCGCTCGGGATGTACTCCTGCTTCACCTGCCGGTAGATCGGAATCGTCGACACCAGCACGGCGGCGCTGACGAGCACCACCGCCCAGCGGTGGCGCATCGCCAGCCGCAGCGACCAGGCGTAGCCGCGGTCGAGCCAGGCGTAGAACCCGCCGCGCGAGGCGGCCTGGCCGTGCCCCTCGCCGCCGGCGTCCTCGGCCCGCAGCAGCCGCGCGCACATCATCGGCGTCAGCGTGAACGACACCAGGAGCGAGACGAGCACCGACACCGCCGCCGTCAGCCCGAACTGGTACAGGAAGCGGCCGGAGATCGACGACATGAACGACACGGGGACGAAGATGACGACCAGCGAGAAGGTGGTCGCCATGACGGCCAGCCCGATGTCCGCGGTGGCCTCCCGGGCGGCCTCGAACGGCCGCATCTTCTTCTCCTCGACGAACCGGAAGACGTTCTCCAGCACGACGATGGCGTCGTCGATGACGATGCCGACCATGAGCACCAGGGCCAGCATCGTCACGCTGTTCAGCGTGAAGTTCAGGGCCCACATCATGCCGAAGGCCGAGACGACCGAGGCGGGGATGGCGACGCCGGCGATGAACGTCGAGCGCCACGAGCGCATGAAGGCCAGCACGACCAGCGAGGCCAGGATGGAGCCCAGGATCAGGTGCAGGTTGATCTCGTGCAGCGCCGCGTAGATGTAGCGGGACTGGTCGCGGATGACCTCCAGCTTCACGTCGGCCGGCAGCTGCTGGCGCAGCAGGGCGAACTTGTTCTTCACCCCCTCGATGACCGCCACCGTGTTCTCGCCCGACTGGCGGCGGACCTCGAGGATGACGGTGGGAGCGTTGTTGAGGCGGGCGGCCGAGCGCTGCTCCTTGGTGCCGTCCTCGGCGTAGCCGATGTCGCGAACCCGCACGGCGACGCCGTTGAGGGTCGCGACGGCCAGGTCATTGAACCCCTTGGGATCGGCGACGCGCCCCATCGTGCGCAGGGAGGCCTCGTTCAGCCCGGCCGTGACGTTGCCGCCCGGCAGGTCGGCGTTCTGGCGGGCCAGCCCATCGCGCACGGCGGTGATCGGGATCTGGTAGGCCGCCATCCGATCGGCATCCACCCAGATGTTCACCGAGCGCAGCAGCCCGCCGACCAGCCGGACCTCGCCCACCCCGGTGGACCGCTCGAGCATCGGCCGTACGGTCTTGTCGGCGATCTCGGTCAGCTCGCGCATCGAGCGCTCGCCGGAGAGCGCGATGGTGATGACCGGGGCCTGGTCGTTGTCGGTCTTGGAGATGACCGGCGGCCGGATGTCGCGCGGCAGGTTGCGCTGGGCGATCGACACCCGGTCACGCACGTCCTGGGCGGCCACGTCGATCTGGCGGCTAAGCACGAAGGTGACGATGACGAGGCAGTTGCCCGGGCTCGAGATCGACCGGAGCTCCTGGATGCCCTGGATCGTGTTGATCTGCTCCTCGAGCTTCTGGGCGACCGTGGTCTCCATCTCCTCGGTGGAGGCGCCGGGCAGCTCGACGCGAACGGTGACGGTGGGCAGGTCGACCGAGGGGAAGCGATCGACGCCGAGCCTGAACCACGACGCGGCTCCGACGACGACCAGCGCCATCACGATCATGGTCGCGAACACCGGCCGCTTGATGCAGACCTCGGCGAGCTTCTGCACGGCTAGCGAATCTCCCTCACGGACGCGTGCTCACGACCTGGCCGCCGGTCAGGTTCCCGGGTCGGTCGACGACGAACTCCCCGCGCTTGAGGCCGTCCACGATCTCGATCTCCTCGCCCAGTCGGCGCCCGGTCTGCACGCGGAGCTCGGCGGTCTTGCCGCCTCGCACCACGAGGACCTTCTCGACGCCGGCGAACACGATCAGCGCGCTGGCCGGCACCGTGAGGACCGGCTGGGCGGCGTCGGTGACGACCTCCGCGCGGGCGAAGGCGCCGGCCCGCAGCACCCCGCGCTCGTTGGGCACCTCGGCCTCGACCGTGAGCGTGCGATTCAGCTCCTGGACGATCGGGGCCAGCCGCACGACGCGTCCCGTGTACACGGTCGCGTCGCCGTCGATCGTCAGCCGGACCGCCTGTCCGACGCGCACCCCGGGCGCTTCGCGCTCGGGCACCGACAGCCGCAGCCGCAGCGGGTGGATGCGCACCAGGGTGGCCATCGGGGCTCCGGCGGCCAGGTACTCGCCGGGCGACGTCTGGCGCTGGCTCACCGCGCCGTCCACGGGTGCCACCACCACGGTGTCGGTCAGCTGCTGACGCGCCAGCTCGAGCTCGGACCGCCGCTGGGCGAGCACCGCCTGGCGGTTGCGTACTTCTTCCAGGGCGTCCTGGTAACGGCCCTCGGCCACCTGGAGATTAGCCTCGGCGGTGTCGAGCTGCGCCCGGGCGATCAGCTGCTGCTCGAGCAGCTTGATACTCCGATCGCGCGTGAGCCTGGCCTCGTCGAGAACCGCGCGGGCCTGGCGCACGATGGCGGTCTTCTCCGGCTCGACCTGTTCGTCCTGGCCGGCGGGAGCCAGGCCGAGCCGGGCCCGCGCCTGTTGCAGCGCGGCGTCCGCCTGCTCGACACGCAGCTTGAAGTCGGTCTGGTCGAGCTGAGCGACGGCCTGCCCGCGGCGGACCCGGCTGCCCAGGTCGATGTCAATTTTCTCGACACGGCCGGCGACCTTGGCGCTGAGCGTGACCTGGTCCTCGGCGGCGAGCGTGCCGGTGGCGGCCACCGTGCGGGGCAGTGCCCGCTCGGCGGCCGGCACCACGCGGACCTCGCGGGGAGGCGGGCCGGCTGGCTGAGCCTTGGGCTTCTCCTGCGCGGCGGCGGGGTATTCCCCCCGGCAGCCGACTGACCCGAGGGCCACCAGGAGTATGAGGACCAAGGATCGGACGAACATTCGGCTCATCATAGCCCGGTCCCGGGCGGCACG
>JBKOZA010000074.1:0-2995 GCA_046725675.1 Candidatus Methylomirabilota bacterium | reverse complement strand
GTGGTCGGCGACCCGGGGGTCGGCAAGTCGCGCCTGATCTGGGAGCTCACCCGATCGCCGCGCACGCGCGGCTGGCTCGTGCTCGAGGCGGCCGCGGTCTCCTACGGCAAGGCCAGCAGCTACCTGCCGATCGTCGATCTGCTGAAGCGCTACTTCCAGATCGACCCCCGCGACGACGCGCCGAAGATCGAGGCCAAGGTCACCGGGAAGCTCCCCTCCCTGGATCCGGAGCTGGAAACTACGCGGCCGGCCTTGCTCACGCTGCTCGACGTCCCGGTCGAGGATCCCGGATGGACGCGCCTGGCGCCGGCGCAGCGGCGCCGTCGGACGCGCGAGGCGCTGAAAGCCCTGCTGCTGGCCGAGAGCCAGGTGCAGCCGGTGCTCCTCGTAGTGGAAGACCTCCAGTGGATCGACCCGGAAACCCAGGCGCTGCTCGAAGTGCTGGTCGACAGCGCGGCGACGACGCAGATTCTCCTGATCGTCACCTACCGTCCCGAGTTCACTCACGGCTGGGGCGGCAAGCCCCACTGTCAGCAGATTCGACTCGACGTGATGGCGCCGGGGCTCGTGGAGGAGCTGCTCGAGGTGCTGGTCGGCCCTGACGCCGGCCTCGGCGCCCTCAAGCGCATGCTGGTCGAGCGAACCGAGGGCAATCCGTTCTTCCTGGAGGAGGCGGTGCGAGCGCTCGTCGAGACCGCCACGTTGATCGGCCGCCGCGGCGCGTATCGCCTGGCGGCTCCGGTGCAAGGCCTGCCGCTGCCCTCGACCGCGCAGTCGGTCATCGCGGCTCGCATCGATGGGCTGGAGCCCGAGGACAAGCGGCTGCTCCAGGCGGCGGCGGTCGTCGGTCGCAACGTGCCCCTCGCCCTGCTCCAGGCCGTCGCCGGCGAGCTGGAGGAAGAGCAGCTTCGCGACGGGCTCGATCGACTGGAGACCGCCGACTTCCTCAACGAGACACAGATCTTCCCGGAGCTGGAATACACCTTCAAGCACGCCCTCACTCACGAGGTCGCCTACGGCAGCCTGCTGGGCGAGCGTCGTGTCGCCCTGCACGCCGCTCTGGTGGCGGCCCACGAGCGTGTGTACGGCGATCGCCTCGCGGAGCACGTCGAGCGTCTCGCCCACCACGCGACCCGGGGTCAGCTCTGGGACCAGGCCGTCACCTATGGTCACGCGGCCGGCCGGCGCTGCATCGAGCGCTCGACCTACCGGACGGCGACGCTCTACCTGGAGGATGCGGTGGCGGCGGCCGCGCAGCTCCCGGAAGGGCCGCAGCGGCTGGGGCGCACCATCGACGTCCTCCTGGACCTGCGCGTGGCCCTGCTCGCCGACGGTGAACGGTTCCGCGCGTTCGAGCGCCTGCTCGAGGCCGACGAGCTCGCCACCAGACTCGGCGACCGCAACCGCATGGCGATCGTGGCGACCAGGGCCATGCACCTGATGTGGCTGGCGGGCCAGACCGAGCAGGCGCGCGAGTATCGCCGAAGGGCGCTCGAGCACGTGGAAGCCCTGAGCGAGCCCACCCGGGAGATCGCCGCCCACAACATTCTCGCGGCCGTCGCGCTGTTCTGGGCCGAGTACTCCCGGGTCGAGGCGCACGCGATGCGGGTGATCGACCTGCTCGGCGGCGACCACGCGCGAGCGCGCGGCGACGGGCTCGTCTTCCCCGCCGTGACGGTGCGCGGAGTCCTGGCGGCCGCTTGGGCCGAGCAAGGTCGGTTCGCGACCGCGCTGCAGATGGGCGAGGAGGCCGTCCGGATCGCGGAATCACTTCGCCACCCGCACAGCCTCGTCCAGGCCATCGCGTACCTGGCCTACGTGCACCAGCGACGCGCCGGCCACGTGGAGGTCGAGGCGCTGTGCCGCAGGGGTATCGCCCTCGCGGTGCAAGACGCCGGAACGATCCTGGAAGTGCCCATGCTTCGCGCGTTCCTGGGCCACACCCTCGTCCACTCGGGGGCCGTGGAGGAGGGGCTGCAGTCGATCAAGGACGGGGTCCAGGCCCAGACCGCCATCGGCGTCCGCGCGGGGCTGGCCTCGCCCGTTAGCCTGCTCAGCGACGCGTTGCTCGTCGCGAATCGGCTGGACGAGGCGGTTGCGGAGGCCGAGCGCGCGAGAGGCCTTGCCGCGGACTGCGGCGAGCGCCGGGGAGACGCCACCTTTCACCAGTTGATGGGCGACATCGCCGCCCGGCGTGACCCGCCGGCCATCGAGCTCGCCGAGGCCAGCTATCGGCAGAGCGTGGCGCTCGCCACGGAGCTGGGCCTGCGTCCCATCGTCGCTCACTGTCGTCGCGGCCTGGGCACGCTCTACCAGCGCATGGGCCGGAGCGAGCAGGCCAAGCAGCACCTCGACACGGCGGCGACGATGTACCGCGAGATGGGGATGCCGTACCGGCAGTAGAAGGTCGCCGCGAGCTGACAGAAGTCATCGCCAGAGCGTGAAGCCAGCAGCCGCGAAGTCCTGATCGAAGCCGAGGACGTGGCGGCACGCGGTCGCCTCCATGACGGCGAAGCTCACCGCGTCCGTGTAGGTGACGGGACGTGAGCCCAGCCGCTCCAGCCACCGCCGCGCCGCGGCGTGGTCGGCCGCCACCGGGAAATGGATCGTGACGCCGGGGCTCGCGTCGACGAGCTCGAGAAACCGGCGCGCCGGCTCGACGCCGACGCGGAAGAGCGTGAGCCGATGGGTCTCGGCGAGAACCAGGCTCGTGGTCACGAGGGGGATCCGGCGCGCGAGGACGTCGCGGAACAGGCGGTCGGCCTCGGCGTGATGCTGGTCGCGCAGGCTACGCAGCGCGATCCAGGCGCTGCTATCGACGAACAGGCTTGGCGGAGCGGCGGCGGCCGGTTCGGTACGGGGCCGGCGACTCGGCAACGAAGGTCTCGTCGAGATAGCGCTGGAAATTGGCGCTCAGATCGGCAGGGAGGCCGTCGATGTCACCGCTCAGCTCGAGCAAAGGATCGTCGGCCGGCTTGCGCGTGAGCGCCCGGAC
>JBKOZA010000073.1:0-5080 GCA_046725675.1 Candidatus Methylomirabilota bacterium | reverse complement strand
GCCCGGCACCGCGCGCTCGTCGTCCCCGAGCGCGACGCCGAGCGCGTCGCCCAGGGAGTGCGCCGGGTCCACCGACAGCGCGAGCACCCGGGCCCCCGCCCGCCGCCGCGCCAGTGCCACCGCCGTCGCTGCCGCGCACGTGGTTTTTCCCACTCCCCCCTTGCCCGTGAACACGACCAGCCGTACCCCGACCGGCGCGATCCGGTCGAGCCAGAGGTAGGGCAGGTGTGTGGCGAAACCCGAAGTCGCGGACCGACCGCCGGTGTTGGACGTCGGACGGTGCACCGCCTCACGCGAACCGGGGGAAATACGGGCGGGCGTCTCGCCCCCCCGTTCACGATCGATCAAGGGCGCCAACCCTGCCACCGCGGACCGAGCGCCCACCCCGCCGGTCAGCCGCCGTCCGATCGGCCGGAGCGCCGCCGCGCCTCGCGGCTCCTCGGCGAGCGCCGGCAGCACCCGCAGCGGGAGCCCCGGGAAGGCGCGGCGCGCGGCGGCGATCACGCTCGCCTCCTCGTGACGACGACCCTCGCACAGCCGACACGCTGCGCCCTTCGGCGGGGTGAGGCGGTTGACGACCAGGTCGCCGATGCGGATACCGGTCGCGGCCAGCGCGGCCACGCCGTCGCGTGTCTCCGCCAGGGACAGCCGCTCCGCGAGCAGCACCCAGGTGAACCGACACCGCTCGATGTCGCGTAGCAGCGTGGTCAGCCGGCGGCCGTCGGTGTCGAGCTCGTCGATCAGGCGGTCGGCACCGCCGGGGCGATGGCCCCGGCCCAGACTGTCGGCGAGAAAGCGGTGCTTGGCGTGCAGACCGTCGAGGGCGGCCGCCACCCGGCGCAGTGTGGCGGGCATGTCCAGCATCCGGAGCGTGTGACCGGTGGGCGCCGTGTCCACGACGATTCGCTCCCAGCCGCCGCGATCGGCGAGACGGGTCAGCTCGACCAGGGCCATGAGCTCGTCCACTCCCGGGAACGACAGGCGTAGCACGCGCTCGAGATCCTCGTCGTCCAGGTACGTGCCCCGCTCGGCGAGCGTGCGGAGCGCCGGACGCCGGCGCGCCAGCCAGCGAGCGAGGGCGCGATCGGCGTCGAGCTCGACGGCGTCGAGCACGCCAGCCCGGGTCGGCAGGCGGCGCGGCGCCGCGGTCAGCCGTCGACCGACCGCGTCGCCGAGGGAGTGGGCGGGATCGGTCGAGATCAGCCCCACGCGCTGGCCGCGCTCGGCGGCGGCCAGCGCCGTCGCCGCCGCGCACGTGGTCTTGCCGACGCCCCCCTTGCCGGCGAAGAAGTGCAGGCGGAACGTCGCGTCACCGGCTCGCCGGGCCGTCCGCCCCGTACTCGACGTCATCGGCGACCTGCACCTCGATTCCGGTGATCCGGCCCGGGCCCCCGGCCTCGCCGGCCTCGTGCTCGCGCAGCTCGCGCAGGCGGGCCAGCAGCTCGCCCTCCAGCGCGGCGAATTGCTCGGGGGTGATCTCGCCGAGCTCCAGCCGCATCTGGGCAGCCAGCAGCTCCTCCCGGACCACCTCCACGTCGTTCAGCTCGGCGTCCACGGCGTCGGCGAGGCGCCGGAGCACGAAGCGGAGACCGCCGATGACGAGCGTGTCCAGGATGATCACGGCGTCGCCGCGCCCTACTTGGCCCGCTCCAGCTTCAATCGGATGTTCACGAAGTTGTACGGCGGCCACGGACCCGTGTACCGGAAGGTCAGCGTGTCGTAGGCGGCGCCGAATCGCTTGACGCGCGCGTCGAAGGCCCCTTCCCGGTCGCGCTCGACCAGGAAGGCCGCGTTCATGATCATCTTGTCCCCGATGGGCTTGTTGGCGCGGGAGGCGACGCAGACGTTGCGGAGCGCCTCGAAGATCTCGGCCACGTATTGCTCGGACCGGCTCTGCAGGGCGCCGTCGACGAGCCGGCCGTACTGCACGCGGGCGAAGTAGGTGGAGCCCTTCTGGGTGGCGATCTCGCTCTTGAGCCGGCGGATGTCCTCGTCATCGTGCTCGAGGTGGCGGATCATGGCGTCGCGATCCCACAGCACCTTGAGGCCGAACTCGACCTTGTTCTCCATCTTGCTCAGCACGTCCTGGAAGGCGTCGTGGGCGCCGCGCAGCAGCTCGACGATGTCGTCGCGGGTCTTGAACACCGTCCCGAAGGACATCGGGATGACCGTCTGGTACTTCATCACCGCCTCGTTCACCCGCTCGTGGGCGAGCACGTTCTCGCGGGTCGCGTCGAGGACCTCGATGGGCGCGTCGGAGACGACGGCGGCGATGTCCTCGTAGAGCACGGTGTACACCTCGCCGGGCGGCGTGCCGAAGCCGATCGGCCCGAAGCGCAGCGACTCCGCGGCGCGCACGATGCAGTACACGTACTTGCCGCGCTTGTCGGACGAGGCCGGCGGCGCCCCCGGCGTGCGGGTGGCGCCGGCCGGCAGGTGCGAGCCCGGCGTGTCCTCCCGGATGATGCGCGACTCGGTAGGCGACGACGGCACCGGCCGGGCCTCGCTGGCGGTTCTCCCGGGACGGCGGCTCCGCTTCATCGTACGGCTCATGACGTGGGGTCCCCCGATCGCGGCCGGGCGGCGGTGAGGATCGCGCGGATCTCCTCGAGCAGCCGCTCCGGCAGACATGGCTTGGTGATGAACGCATCGCAGCCGGCGTCGAACGCCACCTTGGAATGGCCGGCCAGCGCGTGACCGGTCAGCGCGATCACCGGGATGTCGCGGGTGCGTGGGTCCTGCTTGAGGCGCCGCGTCGCCTCCCAGCCGTCCAGGCCGGGCAGCGACAGGTCCATCACGATGACGTCGGGCCGCAGCGTGAAGGCCTTGTCGAGCGCCTGGTGCCCGTTCTCGGCCTCCTCCACGCGCAGGCCCGCGTAGGTGAGGAACTGCACGTAGATGTCGCGGTTGTCGGGATAGTCGTCCACCAGCAGCACCAGCGTCGCGGGTCCGGTCGCCATCAGCGCGCCCCCGGCGGCCGGCTGGGCAGCACCAGCGTGAACGTCGAGCCCTCGCCGAGGGCGCTGCGCACGGTCAGCTCGCCGCCCAGCATGGACGCCAGCCGCCGGCAGATGGCCAGACCGAGGCCGGCGCCGGTGTACTGGCGCGTGGGCGAGTCGTCGGCCTGGCGGAAATCCTCGAAGATGACGCCCTGGTCCTTCGGCGAGATCCCGATGCCGCTATCGTCGACGGCGATGACGACCCGGTCCCCGGTCGGGTCGTTGACGGCGGTGACCGTCACCCAGCCCTGGGCCGTGAACTTCAGCGCATTGGTCAGCAGATTGATGACGATCTGCTTGACCTTCTGGCGGTCGCTCCGCAGCGGCGGCAGGGTCTCGTCGACCCGCGTGGTGACGGCGAGCTTGGTGCGGGTGATCAGCGGCTCCACCTCCGCCAGGACTTCGCGGATCAGATCGGGGATCGGGAAGTCGGCCACCGTCAGCGGCATCTTGCCCGCTTCGATGCGGGTGATGTCGAGGATGTCGTTGATGATCGACAACAGGTGCTGCGAGTTGGAGTCGATCCGCTCCAGGTTGCGGCGCTGCTGCGCGCTGAGCCCGCCCGAGACGCCCTTGAGCAGCATGCTCGTGTAGCCGAGGATCGCGTTGAGCGGCGTGCGGAACTCGTGGGACATGTTGGCGAGGAACTGCGACTTGAGCGCCGAGGCCTGCTCCAGCGCGATGTGCGAGCGGCGTAGCAGCTCGTTCTGGTGGACCAGCTCGGCGGTCGCCGCCCGGACCTTGAGCTCCAGCTCGGCCGTGGCCCGCTTCAGCTCTTCGTAGAGCCGGGCCCGCTCGAGCTCCTCGGTGCGGTCGTGCAGGATCGTGACGAGGGCGGTGACCTCGCCGTGCTCGGACACGATCTTGCCGGAGATCGCCTCCATCGGCAGGCCGGCCCCGGTGGTGGGATCGACCAGGCCGATGCTGCCGCTGCGGCGCAGCGTTCCCTCCTCGAAGAACAGGTTGGACACGAACGAGGAGAAGTGCGCGTCGTTGGCCTGCACGATCCGCTGGGCCTCGGCGGTGGCCGACTCCGGCGCGGTGAACAGGTGCTCGGCGGGGGCGTTCATCATGACCGTGTTGCCGCCGGGATCGGTGACGAGGATCGGATCGGCCACGGAGTCGATGACGAGGTCCAGTCGGTCCCGCTCGGCCCGGGCCGCGGCCTCGGTCTGGCGGAGCTTGCGGTAGTTGTCCTCGAGCTCCGCGGTCGCCCGCTGCAGATCGGTCACGTTTCTCAGGATGGACACGATCCCGGTACCCTCGCGGGCGCCCGTCGTCGTGGTGCTCATCAGCTCGAAGAGCAGGTCGGAGCCGTCCACGGGATCGACCAGGGGCACCTCGTGACGGGGCGCCCCGACGCCCTCGATGGACTGCCGGGTGAGGGCGGCGGAGAACAGCATGTTGTTGAGCGCCACCGCCCGCCGGCGTCCCTCGCTCTGGTCGTCGTCGGTGGCCAGCAACGCCTCGGCCCGCGCGTTGGCGATGATGATCCGCCCCTCGCCGTCGGTCAGGAGAATGGGATCCGTCACCGCGTTGATGATGGCCGACAGCAGCCGGCGCTCGCGCTGCAGCCGGCCCTCCGACAGCTCCAGGCGGGCGGTGTCGACGAGCGAGCCCAGGCGCGGGCCGAGCACGCGGCCCAGCCAGCGCGCCTCGCGGGTCACTGCCGGCGTCAGCGGCGTCACCAGCATCAGGCCTGCCGGCAGATCACCGGGATGCACCGGGGCCAGCGGAATCGCGTACACCTCGCGCCGCCCCAGCGGCGTGGCGGGCGCTCGGTGGCCGTTCGACGGGATCACGACGGGCTCGGCCGCCAGCAGCGCGCGCGTCAGCGGATGGTCGCGCAGCTCGAGGTCGACACTGTACGTCTCGATGCGATCCAGCAGCACCCCCAGGCTGGCGACCGGCACCAGCCGCGGACCGTCGCCCGGGTGGGCGGCCAGGCAGACGCCGCGCCGCACCCCGGCGCGTCGCTGCAGCCAGCCCAGCGCCCGCTGCGCGCACTGGGCGGGGTCGCTGGCGACGAGCAGGCTCTCCAGCAGCTCGAGGCGAGCGGCGCCGCCCGCTCCTGACGATCG
>JBKOZA010000072.1:0-10945 GCA_046725675.1 Candidatus Methylomirabilota bacterium | reverse complement strand
CCGGCGCGCGATGATGGTCGTCTTCTTCCTGGGCATGGGGGCCTGCGGCCTGCTGATCGGACTGGCCCCGGGCGTGTGGTCGCTGGCGGTGGCGCTGACGCTGATGGGGGTGTTCGCCTCGATCTATCACCCCGTGGGCATCCCCATGCTCGTGCAGCACGCGCGCAACCCCGGGTTCACGATCGGCGTCAACGGCCTCTTCGGCAACCTGGGCATCGCGGGGGCCGCCATACTCACCGGATTCCTCGTCAAGTACGCCGGCTGGCGGGCAGCCTTCGCGGTGCCGGGGGTGCTGGCGTTGCTGTGCGGCGTGCTGTTCCTGGTCGTGACGCCGAAGGAAGAGATGCCGCCGGCCCGACGGCCCAAGAGGTCCGTCGACCTGCCGCGGGCGGTGATGGCGCGCATCGTGCTGGTCATGACCCTGGCGGCGGTGTCGAGCAGCCTGATCTTCAACTTCACGACCAACGGCAACGGCCAGCTCCTGGCCGAGCGCCTGCGGGGGCGAATCGACGATCCCGCCACCCTCGGCGTCCTGCTGGCGATCGTCTACACCGTCGCCTCGCTCGCCCAGCTCGTCGTCGGCAAGCTGATCGACCGCTATCCGCTCAAGTGGGTCTACCTGCCGATCGTGGCCATGCAGGTGCCGCTGTTCCTCGCGGCCTCCGGCGCGGGCGGCTGGGCGCTCTACGCCGTCGTCCTCGCCTTCATGGTCTTCGTGTTCGGCGCCATCCCGTTCGTCGACGCGATGATCGTGCAGTACGTCGACGACCGGATGCGTTCGCGCGTGGCGGGAATCCGGCTGGCCGTATCCTTCGGCGTCAGCTCGCTGGCCGTCTACCTGCTCGGCCCCACCGTCAAGGCCGCTGGCTTCGGCACCCTCCTCACCGTGATGGCGCTGATCTCCGCCTCCACGACCTTCTTCGTCGCCCTCCTCCCGGGCCGCATCCCCACCACAACACCGGTCCCGGAGCTGGCCTCCGCCACAACCGCCCGCTGACCGCCCGCCGAACAAGCATCAACTGGTCAGGTCGTGACGTCCTGGACTCGCGGTCGAGCGAGCCGTGCCCGGAGCGAGTTACGGCGACAGGCGAGCCATGCGGGCGCGTCCGCGGCCACCACGCCCGACCCCCGTCGTCACCGCGAGTCCACGACGGTCACGGGAAGGCGGGCATGACCTCGCGTGCGAACAGGTCCATGGAGCGCAGCACGCGCGCCTGGGCGAGGTCGCCGAACCAGAAGCTGCAGTTGAAGTGCGTGATCCCGACCAGGTCACGGATCCGCCTGATCTGGCGGATACAGGTCTCGGGGGTGCCGATGACCAGGAAGCGATCGAGCAAGTCGTCGGTCGTCGGCTCGCTAGGCGGCGGGATCGCCACCGCCCGCCCCTGCTCGACACGCTCGTAGTGGTTGCGCAGGCTCAATGTCACCCGCATGTTCCAGCGGGCCTCCTCGGCGGCGGCGCGCGCGTCGGCCTCGCTGTCGGTGACGTACACCGCGCGCTGCACCCCGACCTCCAGCGGCTGCGGCGGCTTGACTTCCGCCACCATGCGATCGAAGAGCCGGCGGAACTCGGCCGTGCGCTCGATCGGGATGCCGAAGCCGCCGGTGAGCACGTTGAAGCCGCGCCGCACGGCTGCCTCGACGGAGTCCGGGCTCTGGGCGGTGATCCAGATCGGCGGACGCGGTCGCTGCAGCGGCTGGGGGAACACGGTCGTCTCCGGGATCTTGAAGAACTTGCCGTCGTAGGTGAACGGCCGTCCCTGCAGGGCCAGGAGGATGACGTCGACGGCCTCCTCCCAGCGCGCGCGGCTGCTGGACAGCTCGAGGCCGAAGCGCTCGAACTCGTAGTGCTGGTAGCCGCGCCCGAGGCCGATGTCGACCCGCCCGCCGGCCAGCAGGTCGAGCGTGGCGATTTCCTCGGCCACGACGAGGGGATGGTGCAGCGGCACCACGATGACGGCCGTGCCCACCCGCAGCCGCGAGGTCCTGGCCGCGATGTAGGTGGCAAGCTGGGCCGGTCGCGACAGGTAGCCGTAGGTCGAGAAGTGGTGCTCGGCCAGCCACACGTTGCGAAAGCCGAGCGTCTCCGCTGTCTGGGCGATCTCGACCCCGCGCGCGTAGATCTCCTGGGAAGGGCGCGCGGAGGGCGACTGCATGAGCAGGAACGTTCCGAAGTTCATCGTCACCTCGCGTGGACGCGATACCAGGGGTGCGGCTGGCCGGGCACCTTCACGCGTAGCGTGTACACCGAGGTACGGGCGGTGAAGAAGAGCGTGCGGAGATCGGGCCCGCCGAACGCCAGGTTGGCCGGGATCTCCGGCGTGCGGATGATCCCCAGGCGCGCGCCGGACGGCGCGAACACCCAGGTGCCGCCCGGCCCCGTGCAGTACACACGGCCCTCGAGGTCGACCTTCATGCCGTCGGGGACACCGTCCGCCTCGTCGGAGGACATGTCGGCGAAGATGCGGCGCCGCACGACCGCGCCGGCCGCGTCCAGCTCGAAGGCGTGGACGTACTGCGTCCAGCGCGTGTTGGCGACGTAGAGCGTGCGCTCGTCGGGCGAGAAGGCCAGGCCGTTGGGATACTCGCAGTCGGCCATCAGGCTGGTCTTGCCGTCCGGCGCGATGCGGTAGACCCCGGCGTGCGGCACCTCTCGCTCGGCCAGCGGCACCCGGAGCCCCGGGTCGGTGAACCAGATACTGCCGTCCGACTTGCACACCACGTCGTTGGGTCGGTTCAGCCGCTTGCCCTCGTGGCGGTCCATGAGGACCTCGCTGCGGCCGTCGCTCGACCACCGGGTGACGCGACGGTTGCCGCCCTCGCAGATCACGAGCCGCCCCTGCAGGTCGAAGGTCGTCCCGTTGCCCTCGCCGGTGTGGTCGCGCACCAGCTCGACCGGCTTGCCGGGTGTCAGCCGGTGGAGCTGGCTGCGCCGGATGTCGACGAAGTAGTAGAAGCCGTCGGGGTGCCAGAGCGGCCCCTCGGTGAACACGAAGCCAGTGGCCAGACGTTCGGCCGTGGTCGTCTCGAGCACGGTGGACAGCGCGTCGGGCATGAGCCTCTCCTGGAACGTGGTGGCCCAGCATAGCCCGTCCGGGGCTCCACCGCTCGACATCGGCGACGGAAGCCCGTAGTCTCGGCGGCGACGAGTCCAGGACACGGGAGGCCCCATGAAGATCACCGCCGTCACGCCGTTCATCGTCGATCCCGGCTACGGCAAGAACTGGCTGTTCGTGAAGGTCGAGACGTCCGACGGTCTACACGGCTGGGGCGAGTGCTACACGCAGGCCGACCGTGACCAGTCCATCGCCGCCCACGTCGGTCAGCTGGCCCGCTACCTGGTCGGGCGCGACGCCGGCCACATCCGCCACTTCACGCACTGGGCCTATCACGACTTCGCGGGCAAGCGCGGGGCCATGGACTTCTGGAGCGCGGTGAGCGGCATCGAGCAGGCGCTGTGGGACCTGGCCGGCAAACGCCTGGGGGTGCCGGTGGTGAGCCTGCTCGGCGGTCCCTGTCGCGAGCGCATCCGCGTGTACGCCAACGGCTGGTACTCGGGCGCGAAGACGCCCGCCGCCTACGCGGCCAAGGCCAAGGAGACCGTCGCGCGTGGCTTCACGGCGCTGAAGTTCGACCCCTTCCCGGGCCCCTGGCGCACGCACATTTCGCGCGAGGCGGAGCAGCAGGTCGTCGAGACGGTTCGCGCGGTGCGGGACGCGGTGGGGTCGACGGTCGATCTGCTCATCGAGGTGCACCGGCGGCTGGCGCCGATGCACGCCGTCCGCGTGGCCCGGATGCTCGAGCCGTTCGACCCGTTCTGGTACGAGGAGCCGGTGTCCGCGCGCGATCTGAACGCGCTGGCCGAGTGTCGGCGCGACATCCGCCTGCCGATCGTCACCGGCGAGGAGCTGTACACGCGCTTCGAGTTCCGCGAGGTGTTCGAGCGGCGCGCCGCCGACATCATCAACCCGGACGTGTGCAACGTGGGCGGCATCGAGGAGCTGCGGGAGATCGCGGCGATGGCCGAGGCGTACCACGTTGTCGTGTCGCCCCACAACTACAACAGCACCACCGTGGGGCTCGCCGCGACCCTGCAGGTGTCGGCGGCGATCCCGAACTTCCTGATCACCGAATACTTCGTGAACTTCGAGCCGCGTGCCGCCGAGATCGCGGTGACGCCGTTCCACGTCGAGCAGGGTTACCTCACGCTGCCGACGGGGCCGGGGCTCGGCATCGAGCTGCGGGAGGACGTGCTGGCGCGGTACGCGTACCGCGAGTTCCCGGCGCGCACGATCCCGGCGCCGCGCGACGAGCGCTAGCCGCGGCCCCGCCCGCTCCGTCGGCGACCGATCACACGGCCGTCGCGCGCCGCCAGTCGCGGATCTGGGTGGTGTGCTCGCGGTAGTGGCCGGTGCCGGCGCCGTCGAGCAGGCCCCGGGCCGCGCTTCCCTCGGCGAAGTGCGACTCCGGCAGGGCCGCGACGGCGGCCAGGAAGTCCTCGTGGGAGGTCCGCAGCTCGGCGAGGACGTCGCTCACCTTGACGCCGGCCTTGTCGGCGACGAAGCGGGCGTTCCACGCGTCGAAATCGTCGTAGGTCCCGGCGGGATACGGCGGCTCGCCCCGCGCGACGTGGGCCAGGGCCGGGATCATCGCCCGGTGCCAGGCCGAGATGTGGATCAAGATCTCGCGCACCCCCCAGGTGCCGAGCCACACCCGGTGCATCGGCTCCTCGCCCAGCCCCTCGATGGCTTGTCCCAGCTCGGCGAACGCGTCGTGGGCCTCCCGCACCAGCGCAGTCTTGTCGCTCATGATCGCCTCCCGGCGAAGTCGTCGTACGCGAGATGAGACCCCGGCCGGGTGTCGGCGTGAAATCCGGGCGCGCAGTCTGGTCCACCGTGTCGCGGGGGACCTCGCGCTTCACAAGGACGAGCGCGTGGGTCACAATAGCGCGCGTTCGTGCGTCTCGTTCACCATGAGGCGCCAGAGGAGACAGCGATGACGCTTCGTGACGCCGCCGCGGCAACCCTGACGCTGGTCCTCGCCGCCACCGGGTGTGCCAGCACCTCCCAGCGCCCGGCCGACCTCACCCAGCTCGGCGTGGCCGAGGCCGCCCAGCTGATCCACGATCGGAAGGTGACCAGCGCCGACCTGACGCAGGCATACCTGGCGCGAGCGGAGGCTAACCGCGACCTCAACGCGTTCATCACGCTGGACCGGGAGGGCGCCATGACGGCGGCCCGGAAGGCCGACGCCGACCTCGCGGCCGGCAAGACCAGGGGCGCCCTGCACGGCGTCCCGCTCGTCGTGAAGGACAACGTCCACGTCGCCGGGTTGCCCAACAGCGCCGGCACCCCCGCGCTGCGCGCCTTCGTGCCCAAGGAGAACGCTCCGACCGCGCAAAGGCTGATCGACGCGGGCGCGGTCATCCTGGGAAAGACGAACATGCACGAACTCGCCTTCGGCATCTCCGGCTACAACGAGGGGTTCGCGACCGCCCAGCCGATCGGCACGCGCAACCCCTACGACCGCACACGGATCGCTGGCGGCAGCTCGAGCGGTACCGGCGCGGCCATCGGCGCCCGGCTAGCGCCCGGTGGGCTCGGCAGCGATACCGGCGGCTCGGTACGGATCCCGGCGGCGCTCACCGGTACGGCCGGGCTCCGTCCCACCTTGCTGCGCTACAGCCAGGACGGGGTCACCCCGATCTCGCACTCGCGCGACACGGTGGGGCCGATGGCGCAGACGGTGGCCGACGCCGCCCTGCTCGACTCGGTGGTGACCGGGCGGCGGATGCCGGCGCCGGCGTCGCTGAGCGGCGTGAAGCTCGGCGTCTACCGCGCCTACTACTTCAAGGACCTCGACACCGACACCCGGGCCGTCACCGACGCCGCGATCGAGAAGCTCAAGCAGGCCGGCGTGACGATCGTCGAGGTCGACATGCCGGAGCTTCAGAAGCTCAACGACGCGGCCAGCTTCCCCGTCGCGCTCTACGAGGCCTACGACGACCTCGCCGCCTACCTCGCGAAGTACCAGACCGGCAAGACGGTCGCGCAGGTCGCCCAGGAGATCGCCAGCAAGGACGTGAAGGGTACCTACGACGGTCTCGTGATTCCCCGCAAGCTGCCGGCGCCGAACGGGGTGGTCGACGCCGCGCCGATCTACAAGGCCGCCATGGACCAGGCGCGCCCGGCCCTGCTCAAGAACTTCGCCGACACGTTCCAGAAGAGCGGCATCGAGGCGCTGCTGGCGCCGACGACGCCGCACGTCGCCGTCACCCAGGGCCCGGAGGCGAGCAGCCTGCCGACCTTCCTGCTCTTCATCCGCAACACCGATCCCGGCAGCAACGCCGGCATCCCCGGGCTGACGATCCCGGCCGGACTGGGACCGAGCACCGGCCTGCCGGTCGGTCTATCACTCGACGGCCCCAGCGGCAGCGATCAGCGCCTGCTCGCAATCGGCATGGCGATCGAGAAGGTCCTGGGCCGTACGCCACCGCCGCGCCGCTGACGCCGGGCAGCAGCGACGATGTCGAGACGAGGGCGCCCTGGACACAAGCACGAGCCCGAGTTTGCCCACCCCGTGTGGGAAGTCGTCGTCCTGGCCGCGGTCGGCGCGGGGATCGCGGGCTACCTCACCGTGACCAAGCTCGTCCAGAGCGCTCCGGTGCTCTGCGGCGCCGGCAGCGCGTGCGACCTCGTGCAGACCAGCCACTGGGCGACGCTGCTCGGCGTGCCCACCGCCGCCTGGGGCGCGGCGCTGTACGTTGCCCTGGCGCTGCTGGCGGCACGACCACTGACGCGGCGGCGCTGGCTCTGGACGTTCATGCTCGCCGTGGCCGGTGTCGCCTTCTCGGGCTACATGATCGCGGTCGCGCTCGGCGTGCTCCGCGCCGGGTGCTGGTGGTGCCTGACGTCGGCGACCATCATGGTCCTCGTGCTAGCCGCGCTCGTTCGTCGCCGGCCGCCGCCGGGGCCACGCTGGACCTCGCTGCAGCCGACGCGACTGGCCTGGCTCGGCGGCGGCATCGCCGTCCTCACCGTCGTGATGGCGTTCGCCGTCTTCACGCTGACGGCACCCGCCACCGCATATCAGGAGGAGCTCGCCCGCCACCTGAGCGCGACCGGCGCCCGCTTCTACGGCGCCTTCTGGTGCTCGGCCTGCCGGGAGCAGAAACGACTGTTCGGTAGCGCGGCGGACGAGCTCCCCTACATCGAGTGCGACGCCCGCGGCCCCGGCGCGCGTCCGGATCTGTGCGCGCAGGCCGGGGTCCGCTCGTACCCTACCTGGACGATCCAGGGCAGCCGCCAAGAGGGAGTCACGCCGCTGGAGACGCTGGCCCGCCTGTCGAGCTTCACGCCGCCGAAGACAGCGCGCTGAGGGAGGCGCCATCGGGGCGTCTTCGAAACCCGGTAGTCGTTCACGTTCGGCCATCATCGTTGACTCGACAACGAGGTCCTCCTATAGTCTCGCTACCCCGCGACACGGTCAGCGGCAACGCCCTCCACGGGGCGGCTCCGCGGGAAGAACGGAGGAATTTGGATCGCGCCGGACGATGGAACTCATGCTGCCGGCGGCGCCGGCCTGACGAACCTCCCGCCCGAGAGGCCTTAGCGCGGGCATGAATCCCCTCAGCGAGCTAGTCGGGGAGAGCCCCAGGATCGTCACACTCCGGCAGCAGGCTCGCGCTCTGATCGCTCGCCATCAAGGCGGGCGTCGGCTGGCGCCGATCCTGATCCAGGGGGAAACCGGGACAGGCAAGGGACTGCTGGCCCGGTTGATGCACCAGGCCGGACCTCGGGCGAGCGGCCCATTCGTCCAGCTCAACTGTGCAGCGATTCCCGAGACGCTCCTCGAGGCCGAGCTGTTCGGCTACGAGCGCGGCGCGTTCACTGATGCCCGCCAGGCGAAACCGGGACTCTTTCAGGTCGCCCACGGCGGCACGTTCTTCCTCGACGAGATCGGCCTGCTTCCTCCCGGGCTTCAAGCCAAGCTCCTGTCGGTCCTCGAGCAGAGTGTTGTTCGCAGGCTCGGGAGCACCCGAAGCGAGCGGATCGACGTGTCGATCATCGCCGCAACCAACGAGCCGTTGCTGTGTGCGGTGCAGGAGAGACGGTTCCGCGAAGATCTCTACCACCGGCTGGCGGTGTTCACACTCGAGCTGCCGCCTCTGAGGGACCGGCGCAGCGATATCGACCTGCTCGCCGACCGGTTGCTCACGCAAGTGTGTGCAGAGTACGGCATGCCGCTGAAGGCGCTGGACGAAGACGCCCGCAGCGCGCTGAAGGCGTATCGATGGCCCGGCAACGTCCGCGAACTCGGGAATGTCATCGAACGGGCTGTCCTCATGTCCGACACCCGCACGATCACCGCTCGCGTCCTGCACCTGCCCGGCGGCACCCCGCGGCCTCCGGCCGCGCAGTCGCAGCCCCCGGCGACGGCCGGCTCGAACCGAGACCGCCTGCGCGAAGCGCTCGAGCGGACCGGTGGGAATATCTCCAGGACCGCGGCGTTGCTCGGCCTGACGCGTAACACGGTGCGCGCGCGCATGCGCAGCTATGGTGTGCGCGCGCCGGGCGCGCGCGACGAGTCGACGCCCGTCTCGGAAGCGCTGAGCGGGGAGCGCGACGCGACCGGAGAGACTCCCCCGGACCGTATGGAACAGCTGTCGCCAACCGGCATTCGCTGGGAGGGACGCCGCGTCACGTTGTTGCGCGCGCGGACCATCGCTGCTCCCGAGACGCCCTCCTCGGTCATCACGCGGGCGCTCGGCTTGCTGATCGACAAGGTCCACAGCTTCGGCGGGCAGGTGAACGAGGTGAGGCGGCACGGTGTCGTCGCGGTCTTTGGGCACGAACCGGTCGAGGACGCTCCACGCCGCGCCGCCACCGCGGCGCTCGCCATGTTGAAGGTCCTCGAACGCGAGCGTCGGAGTGGTGAGTTGCCCGACGAGGTCGCGCTGGCGATCGCCATCCATGTCGAGCGAGTCACGCTGGCGCACTTCAGCGGGCGAGCCGTCATCGAGCAGGAGGCCACTGGCCAGGCCACGTCCGCGCTCGACGAGCTGGAGCCGATCGCCAGCTTCGAGATTGCGGTGAGCCGCGCGGCGCACGAGTTCCTCGTTCGCTACTTCGAGATGCAGCCGAGGCCCGACGCCGGGAGGGGCAGTCACCGCCTCCTCGCGCCCACGGGCGCACCGGGTGGCGCTCAGTCCACCGGCTTCATCGGCCGCCGGCCCGAGATTGGATTGCTCAACGGGTTGCTGGACCAGGCCATGCTGGGTCACGGACAGATCGTGACGCTGGCCGGTGAGCCCGGCATCGGCAAGTCGCGACTCCTCCACGAGTTCGAGCAATCCGTTCGTGCCAAGGGGGTGGTGACGCGCGAGGGGCATTGCGCCTCGTACGCGGTGCACGTGCCTTACTTCCCGGTCATCGAGATCCTCCAGACGTTCTGCGCGATCGAGGACACCGACCCGCTCGAGACGGTCGACGCAAAAGTGCTGGCGGCTCTCCGCCCACTGGGGGACACCGCCGTCGACTCGGCCCCCTACCTCCAGTACCTGCTGTTCCCCCGCACGCGGGGCGAGCTGAGCGATCGGTCGCCCGACGCCATCAAGGCCCGAACCTTCGAGGCGATCCGGGGCGTGATCCTCGCCCAGCAAGAGCGGAGGACACTGCTCCTCGCCATCGAGGACCTCCACTGGATCGATCAGACGTCGGCCGAGCTCCTGGCGTTCCTGGCGACGACGATCAGCCGGACCCGTGTGCTGGTCGTGGCGACGAGTCGCCCGGGATACCGAGCGACGTGGCTCGCTGGCTCGAACGCGACCCAGCTGGCCGTCGGTCCGCTGTCGGACCCGGAGAGCCGGCAACTCGTGGAGTCGGTGCTGGGCCCGCGGTCGGCCGGCAATGCGCTGCTCGCGCGTATCCTGGACCGCGGCGAAGGCAATCCGCTCTTCCTGGAGGAGCTCGCCCGGTCGATCCGCGAGCACGACGACGAGGCGTCGCCCCCGGCGGTCCCGGGCACGCTACACGACGTCGTCGCGGCCCGCATCGAGAGCCTCGCGGAAGCGGACCGGCGCGTCCTCGAGGTCGCGGCGGTCATCGGTCGAGAAACCTCGGTCTCTCTGCTGCAGGAGGCCGCCGGTGTCTCGGCCGACGAGCTACGCGTCAGGCTCGGCCGTCTGCAGGCCGGTGAATTTCTCGACGCGACGCGGTTCGGCGCCGAGGCCGAGTACGCGTTCAAGCATGCGCTGACGCACGAGGTGGCGTACGCCACCGTGGCGGAGGACGCTCTCGCGCCGCTTCACGCCCGCGTCCTCGAAGCGCTCGTGAGGCTGATGCCCGAAGCACGTGAGAAACGCCCCGAGACGCTCGCGCACCACGCGACGGCCGCCCGTCGCCACGACGAGGCGATCGACTACTGGTATCGCGCGGGACAGCTGGCCATCAAGCGCTCAGCGCACGGGGATGCCATCGTCCACCTCACCGAAGCGCTGCGGCTCCTGGCGGCGCAGCCGGACGCCGCCACGCGGGCCGCTCAAGAAGTCGCGATGCAGCTGGCCCTGGCGACCTCACTCACCGCGGCCCGGGGCTACGCCGCTCCAGAAGTCGCCCGCACCCTGGCCCGGATCCGCGACCTCGCCGACGGTCTCGGCGACCCGGCGCGCGAGCTGGCCGTCCGCTGGAGCCTGTGGCGCTTCGCCATCTCGCGCGCCGACTTTCGCGCCGCCGAGCAGCTCGCGGGCCAGCTGCTCGACCTCGCCGACCCCCAGGACCCGGTCGCCTGCGTCGCCGTGCATGTAGCGGCCGGCGTCGACAAGTTCTACCTCGGCGAGTTCTCCAACGCCCTCGAGCACCTCCGGCAGGCCCTCGCGTCCTACGACCGCGGGCAGGCCCCCGCCCAGATCCTGAAATACGGTCAGGACATGGGTATTGCCGCCGCG
>JBKOZA010000071.1:0-1288 GCA_046725675.1 Candidatus Methylomirabilota bacterium | reverse complement strand
GAGTCCGCGAGCATGGCGCCCCACTCCGGCGTCGGCGGCTGGGCGCCGAGCCCGAGGAACCCGAGCGCGGCGGCCTCGAGGATCGCGAAGGCCACGGCCAGCGTCGTCTGCACGATGAGGGGCGGCAGGCTGTTCGGCACGATGTGCCCGAGCAGCACCCGCGCCCCGCTGCCGCCCATCCCGCGCGCCGCCACCACGAACTCCTGCTCCCGCAGCGAGAGCACCGCGGCCCGGCTCAGGCGGGCATACGCCGGAATCGACACCAGGCTGATGGCGAACAGCGAGTTGCGCAGCCCGGGACCCATCATGGCCACGATGGCGATGGCCAGCAGGGTGCCGGGGAACGCCAGCAGGATGTCCATGCCGAACATCAGGACGATGTCCGTCCGCTCGCCGAGATAGCCGGCGACCAGGCCGATGAGCGAGCCCACCAGCGCCGCCACCGCCACCGCGCTCACCGCCAGGCCCAGCGTCACGGGGGCGGCGTGCAGCACGCGGACGACGAGATCGCGCCCCAGCGTGTCCGTCCCGAACGGGTGCGCCAGCGTGGGCGGCTTGAGCCTGAGGGTCAGGTTGGCGTCGGTCTTGGCGTCGTAGCGGTGGAGGAGTGGCGTCATCACCGCCATCAGGAAGAACCCCAGCACGATGACGAGCCCGGCCCGCGCCACCGGGCTGGCGATGAGCCGGCGCCAGGCGGCAACGGCCGGGTGCGCGCTCCGCCGGGGGTCCGCGGGCGCGGCCATCAGTACTTGATGCGCGGGTCGACGACCGCGTAGAGCAGGTCGGTGACCAGGTTCACCGCCACGACGATCACCGCGATGAAGAGCGTGGCGCCCTGCACGATGGCGTAGTCCCGGGATTCGATCGATTCGTAGACCCACAGCCCGATGCCCGGCCACGAGAAGATCGTCTCGGTGAGGATGGCCCCCGCCAGCAGACGCCCGGTCTGCAGCCCGATGACGGTGAGCACGGGCAGCAGCGCGTTGCGCAGGCCGTGGCGCACGATCACCGTGAGCTGCGAGAGGCCCTTGGCCTGGGCCGTCCGGATGTAGTCACGCGTCAGCTCCTCCAGCAGGCTGGCGCGGGTCATGCGCGTGATGACCGCCAGCGGGATCGTCGCCAGGGCCACCGCCGGCAGGATCAGGTGGCGAAGGGCGTCGCCGAGCACGACCCACTCGCGCTGGAGCAGCGCGTCCACGACCAGGAAGTTCGTCACCGGCCGGAAGCTCGTGTCGCTGTCCAGCCGGAAGCCCGTCGGCAGCAATCCGAGCTGGACACCGAAGACCCA
>JBKOZA010000070.1:0-11055 GCA_046725675.1 Candidatus Methylomirabilota bacterium | reverse complement strand
GCCCTCGACGATCCCCGAGCTGCTGGAGCTGCATCGCGCCCTCAGCGCGCCCGTGCAGCAATCGGGCGGCCCGCACCCCGCGTTCGGGTGGTCGGCCGGCTTCGAGCGCGTCCCCGACGAGGACTGGACGCAGCAGCCCATCGACACCTTCGGCCTGCGCTACGACACGGTCGAGAACCACGGCTGGTATCGCAACCTCGATCCGACCGTGGAGGACCTGGCCCGGCACCTGAGCGACGGCCAGGTGCTGATCGACTACTCGGGCGGGACCGGCATCCTGCTCGACCGCCTGAAGCTGCGCATCTTCGACCGGCAGATCGGCATGCTGATCGCCGACAGCTCGCCGAAGTTCCTGCGGGTCGCGCTCGACAAGTTCCGCGACGACTCGCGGGTGGGCTTCCGCCTGCTGCGTTGGCTGAAGGAGGACGGCCGTCTGCAGTACCTCGAGGAGGTCCTGGGGCCCGCGCTCGTCGAGCGCGGCGTCGACGCCATCGCGTCCACCAATGCGATCCACCTCTACCTCGACCTGCCGGAGACGCTCGCCTCGTGGGCGCGCGTGATCCGGCCGGGCGGCCGCGTGTTCGTGCAGTCGGGCAACATCCGCAACCCGCGGGCACGGCCCACCGAGTGGATCCTCGACGAGACCGTGTGGGCGATCCACGAGCTGGCCACGGGATTGGTCCGCAACGACCCGCGTTACGCCGCCTATCGCGCGCTGCTGGACGACGAGACGCGGATGCGGGCGCACGTCGCTTACCGCGACCGGGTCTTCCTGCCGGTTCGTCCGCTCGACTATTACCTCGGCAGCCTCGAGCGCGCCGGCTTCGCAGTCGAGGACGTGCAGGCGCGCACCATCGAGGCCCGGGTGGACGACTGGTTCGAGTTCCTCGGCGCCTACCACGAGGCGGTGCTCGGCTGGGTGGGGGGCTCGGCCAAGGTGGACGGCGCGGCCGCCAGCGAGACGGCGGTGCGCGACCGCCTGGCCCTCATCCGCCACGCGATGGACACGCTGTTCGGAGGCCGGCCGGCCTTCCGCTGCTGCTGGACCTACATCAACGCGGTCAGGCCGGCCGGGGCGTGAGCGCGGGAATCACGCGCGCGGGGCGTAGCGGTCGTGGAAGGTGCTGGTGAAGAGGCCGTCGGGGTCCCAGCGGCGCTTGGCGGCGAAGAAGTCGCCGATCCGCGGGTAGGCGCGGGCGAGCTGCTCGGCGGTGTAGTGCAGCTGGTAGGGTAGGAAGAACGTCCCGCCGTGGCGGGCGGCGAGGTCGATCAGCTCGCCGGTCAGTCGCCGCATCCGCCCGTGGCCGCGCGCGTCGACCGTCTGGTTGACGTAGAGGACGATCGCGAACATGTCGGTCGGCGCGTACGTCAGCACGGTGTCCTCCGCGTGGACGACGCGCACGCTGGCGTTCAGCAGCGTGACCCCGCCGGCGCGGACCGCGTCGCGGAGGCCGTCGACGAACGGCACGAACCGATCGCGCGGCACGAAGTACTCGTGCAGGATGTCGGTCTCGCCGGCCAGGCCGTTCTTCAGATAGCGCACGGAGTCGTGCATCGGCTGGTTGCGCGGGACCAGGCACGCCTCGCCCTCGGTCTGGGCCTGGCCACGGCTGACCGGGCACGACTCCAGGCGGGGCTCGAGGTACTTCTCGGCCCACCATTTAGCCTCCATCGGCAGAGCGCCCAGCTTGGCCAGGTTGAAGACCAGCCGCCGGAGCTTCACGCCGCTCACCTCGGTCAGCTCGGGGACCGGCTGGCCCGGCGCGCCCGTCCGGCGGTAGCTGTACAGCAGCATCTCGCGCAGCAGCGAGCGGCTCGCCGTCGACAGGTGGCCGTACAGCAGGCCGACGGCGGCGTCGGGCTGGATCTCGCGCGCGAACAGGTCCGGGAACGCGCGATAGTCCACCACCCGGCGTTCGGAGCGATAGACGACGTTGTCGGTGACCTCCAGCTCGGCGTCGAGGATGACGCCGAACAGGCCGTAGCCGCCGAGGACCAGCCCGAACAGCTCCGCGTTCTCCGCGCGGCTGGCCCGGACCACCGAGCCGTCGGCCAGCATCACGCGCATCGCGCGCAGCGTGCGGCCGACCGAGCCAGCCGTGTGGTCCATGCCGTGGGCGTTGACGGCGATCGAGCCGCCGACCGTGAAGATGTCGGTCGACTGCATCGCCTTCACCGCGAAGCGCGGGTGCAGGACGATCTGGATGTCGTGCCAGGTGGCGCCGCTCTGCGCCGTCAACGTGCGCGTGGGCGCGTCCAGCGCCACGCGGTTGAACGCCGTCATGTCCAGCACGAGCGCGCCGGGCGCGAAGGCCTGCCCGCCCATGCTGTGCCGCACGCCGGCGATCGACACGCGCAGCCCGTGCTGGCGGGCGAAGCCCAGGGCCGCGCGCACGTCGTCCTCGTGGCGGACGCGCACGACGCCGTACACCGGCGTGCGGTTCAGGCAGCTGGCGTCGTTGAGCGTCCCGCCGTGCTGCGACCACGGCAGCGCGGCGGGGGCGGCGACCGGCCGGAGGGTCGTCGCGTCGGCCCCGCCGGGAGCCAGCGGCAGGCAGTCCTTGTCGCCGACCGGATCGGCGGCGTACTCGACCGCCTTGCGGACGACGGCGGCGACGGCCAGCACCACCACCACCAGCACGACACCGACCGGCCGGACGAGACAGCGTCGGAGTCGCCGCCACCTCGACTCAGTAGTCGTAGACGTGCTCCAGCCGCACGCCGACGTACTCCAAGGCGGGCATCGCGGCGTGCAACGATGCCACCGGTGTGCGGAGCACCAGCCGCGCGGCCGCGGGCTCGGTGAGGATCGGCGCGCTGAAGATGATGGTGCCGGCGTCGGAGCCGGGGCGCGCACCTCCGCGGGCGAGGGCACTGACCACGATGGCGTCGTTGCCGGCGACGTCACGGAAGCGAGCGCCCTGGCGGACCAGCGCGCGCACCAGGTCGGTGAAGGGCTCGTAGCGCGGCAGCGTGACGATCACCCCACTGGGCCCGAGGTCCTTGACCCGCCGTACCCGGGGGTCGGCCAGCACCGCGGGCGGCGCCGGCGCCAGCCACGCGTGGATCCGCTCGGCCTCGGGCTCATAGACCGCGCCGGTGGCCCGGCGGATCACCCAGGCATAAACGGCCTTGATGCCGTACTCGGCGCTGAGCGCGAGCTTGCGCTCCCACTTGCGGACGGGCGCGGGCCCCCAGAGTCCCGTTTCGCGCCAGAGCGCCGCGAGGCGCGCGCCGAAGGGGAACTGGTACCAGGGCACGGTGTGCATGAAGCGCCCGTACTCGACGGCGGTGTGCTGGGCGAACGCGTCCTCATTGGTGACGTGTCCGCCGATCCACTCGGTGAAGCGGCCGGCGGTGTTCTCCCAGGCGGCCTTCACGAGGTTCTCGGCCGTGAAGCTCACGCCGATGACGCCGAGCATGAGATGGTTGCCGGCATCGACGGGGTACACGCCGCGCGTGGCGTCGCACATCGCCCCGTAGTACTCCCAGTACTGGCGGCTGGCACCCAGGTAAGGAAACTCGCTCGGCGGGCGCGTGGACAGGAAGGCCGCGAACTCCTCGGTGCTGTAGACGATGTACCACTCGGGCACGGTGAGGTAGGTCGCCGCCCCCGCCCGGACGTAGTCGCGGATGCCGGCCACTGCCCGCTCGACCTCCGCGGAGCGCGGCGGGGCGGTGACGCCCGGCCGGATGCAGCGCGCGCCGATGAAGATCGCCGGCAGGGCGACGGCGAGGGCGGCGAGCACCGCCAGCAGCCCGAGCGCGCGGGCGAGCCGGGCGCGTCGGCGTCGCGGCACGCGTCAGGCCGGCTGCGTGACGCGGGACCTGCCGGCCTTCGAGAAGCCGACGGCCAGCGCGATGCCGGCCAGGATGATGTGCGGCAGGTTGATCAGCACGTTCGTCAGCCCGAAGTCCGCCGGGCCCCGCCCCTGCGTGAAGAGGCTGCCGTCCAGGAACCCTCGGGAGACAACGAGGCCGACCAGGGCGTCGAGGCCGTAGAGGATGCCGACCAGCTTGAGGTAGAGCGGGATGAGCTGCACCGCCCACGCCGCCACGACCACCCCGGCGAGGCCGGAGAGCAGGTGGACGATGTCGTCGATGGGGTCGATCTTGAACAGGCCGAACAGCCGGCCGGCGTCGTCGGTGGCGCCCGGCGCGTGGGTGACGAGAAAGACGCCGACGAACCCCGCCGCGTACAGCCACGCGAGCTTCCTGAGCATGGTCGCCTCCTGGGCTACGCTCGGAAGACGTCGGGGGCGTTATATCACGCGCGCCCCGCCCGACGGAAAATCGCCGTCGCGCGGCGACCCGTCAGCCGCCCAGCTCCTTGCGCACGAGGCGCGCGCCCTGCACGAGGGCGGCGAGCTTGCGCTTGACCACCCAGCGCGGCGTCTCCCAGAAGCCGCAGTCCGGGTTCAGCCACAACCGCTCGGCCGGCACGCAGCGCAGCAGCGCGCGGATGCGCTCGGCCACCTCCTCGGCCGTCTCGGCCCTGAACGCCTTGACGTCGATCACCCCTGCGCCCAACTCCAGGTGGGCCGGCCAGTCGCGCCAGCGGCTCGCCTCGTCGAGGCCGCGGTTGGCGAACTCGAGCACGACCTGGGCGGCGGCGAGGTCGCCGAGGACGGGGAACAGGTTACGGTAGTCGCGCACCGCGCTGAACGGCCGTCCGTAGAGGTTGCCGAAGCAGACGTGGACCGCGATCTTGGCCGGCACGCCGGCGACGGCGCGGTTGATGCCGCGGGTGACATCGTGCACGCTGCCGGCGTACATGCCGTGGTGCGGCTCGTCGATCTGGATGAAATCGGCGCCGGCCTCGACCAGCGCCCGGCACTCGGCGTTGACGATCTCCACCAGGTCGGCCAGCAGCGTGTCCTGATCGCGATAGACCCCGCCGAGCTTGAGCGGCACCAGCAAGGTGTAGGGCCCCGGCACGGTCGCCTTGAGCGGCCGGTCCGTGAGGGAGCGGGCCAGCCGGAACTCCTCGACGATGCCGAGGCCGTGCGGCGCGGCGATGGGCTCGGTCACCTCGAACGGCGTGTTGGTGTCCCACAGCGGCTGGCCCAGCCGCCGGGGCGGGTCGAGGGGACGGATCCCGGTGAAGCGCTCGTAGAAGCCGATGATGAACCGCACCCGGCCCATCTCACCGGTGGTGAGCACGTCCACCCCGGCCCGCTCCTGGTCGAGCAGCGCGATCTGGGTGGCGTCCTCGGCCAGCTCGCGCACGTCGAGCGCGCCCAGGCGGCCGGCCTCCATCGCCTCGCGGGCGAGCCAGACCCAGCCGGGCAGCCCGTGGCTGCCGACGACGGAGGTAGGCAGCAGCGTCGCGGTCATCGCAGTGTCTCCCTCCGCCCGGCGGCGCCCCGGCCGCCGATCAGGCTCGCACGGCCGGCGTCAGTTGCCGGAAGATCGCCAGGCCGACGACCGTCGCCGACATGACCGCCGCCGCGAGGACGATCGGCGCGGCCGGATCGCCGACGAGGTCCCGCACGAGGCCGGCGGCCGGCTGGGTGAGCGCCATCATCACGTAGAACACCGTGTAGAAGACGCCGAGACCGGTGGCCAGCCGCTCGGGCGCCAGGGCTCGCGGCAGCAGAGCCATCAGCCCGCCCGGTGGGGCGCCGATGGCCAGGCCGACCAGGCAGAAGGCGAGCACGGCGTCAGCCAGAACCGGGATGAGCAGCATCGTGCCGGCGGCCACGAGGCTGCCCGCCACGATGAGCAGGGTCGGACGGCCGAGCCTGTCGGTGACGAGCCCGCCGAGCGGGACGGACAGCATCGTGACCCAGATCGCCAGGCTCACCACGCGTCCGGCGTCGCCGAGCGCGGCGCCGCGGGCGATCAGCAGGCCGGGGCCGAAGGCGATGATGGCCACCAGGCTCGCGTTGAAGCATCCCCACGCGAAGCCGGCGCTGATGCTCTGCGACAGCTCGCGACCGCGCAGGGCGGCCCGAGCGGGACCGGCGGCGGCACCGGGCGCGTCGCGGCACACGAGCATGAGCAGCAGTCCTCCGCCGGCGACCGCCGCCGTTGCGCTGACCGCCGTGCGCCACGACGATCCCGCTGCGACGGCGCCGAGCGTAGCGGCGGCGAGGCCAAGGCCGACGGGCCAGGACGTGAGCATGACCGCCATCGCCGTCGACAGCTCCTTGCCCGCGAACCAGTCGGCGACGATCTTGGCCAGCAGGATGTTCATGACGACGGCGCCGATGCCGCTGACCAGGCGGCCGGCGGCCGCGGTGGCGAAGCTGCCGGCGGCGGCCGTGAGGAGGCCGCCGGCGACCATCAGCGCGAGCCCGGCGATCACGACCCGTCGCTCGCCGAGACGCTGGCCGACGACGCCGCCGGGCAGCGCGAAGAAGGCGCCCGGCAGCATGTAGAGCCCGATGAGCGTGCCGAGCTGCGCGTAGCTGAGGCCCAACTCGGCGATCATCAGCGGCCCCACCGAGGCGACGGACTGGAACTGGAAGCCCATCGAGGTGCGCGTGAGGAACACCAGGACCAGCGCCACCCAGCGATTGCCCATGGGCGGGCATGATATATCGGACGCGGCCGCGACGAGCCAGGCGGCCGTGGTATCCTCACCGGCGTCCACACCTCAACGAGCGAGGGCGTCAGTGTGCCCGCGGGAGGCGGTCCGATGACCACGCATCAGCGCTACGCCATGCCGGTCGACCCCATCGAGTGGACGCTGCCCAGCCGCTTCGACTCGCTCATGCGCTGGGAGTACGAGGACGGGCGCGACTCGCTGCTGAAGCTGTACGAGAAGGGCAAGGAGCGCCAGTGGAATGGCAACACCCGGATCGACTGGTCGCTCGACCTCGATCCCGAGAATCCGCAAGAGCTGCCCGACGAGCAGATCTCCATCTTCGGCTCCGACATCTGGAACCGGCTCACGAAGCAGGAGCGCGCCAATCTCCGACGGCACCTGCAGGCCCAGCAGCTCTCGCAGTTCATGCACGGCGAGCAGGGCGCGCTGCTGTGCGCGTCGAAGATCGTCCAGCAGGTGCCGAGCATCGACGCCAAGTTCTACGCGGCCACCCAGGTGGTGGACGAGGCGCGCCACGTCGAGGTCTACGCCCGCCTGCTGCACCAGAAGTTCGAGCTGGCCTATCCGATCACCCCGACCCTCAAGAGCCTGCTCGACAACGTGCTGACCGACGCCCGCTGGGACATGACTTACCTGGGCATGCAGGTGCTCATCGAGGGCCTGGCGCTGGCCGCCTTCGCGTCCATTCGCGACCACGCCAGGAACCCGCTGGCGGCCGCCGTCAACGCCTACGTGATGGAGGACGAGGCGCGCCACGTGGCCTTCGGTCGCATCGCGCTGCGCGATTACTACCCGCAGCTCACCGACGCCGAACGCGACGAGCGCGAGGAGTTCGCGGTCGAGGCCTGCTACCTCATGCGCGACCGCTTCCTGTCGATCGAGGTGTGGGAGACGCTGGGGCTGCCGGTCGACGAGTGCGTCCGGATGGTGCAGTCCTCCGACCGCATGAAGCTGTTCCGCACGCGGCTGTTCACGCGCATCGTGCCGACCATCAAGGACATCGGCCTGTGGGGGCCGCGCATCCGCAAGGCCTACGCCGACATGGGCGTCATGAGCTACGCCGACGTCGACGCCGAGGGGCTCCTGTCCCAGGACGAGGCGGTGGCGGCCGACTTCGACGCCCGACGCGGCTCGCGGGCATGAAGTTCGGGATCTTCTACGAGCACCAGCTGCCGCGCCCGTGGTCCGACGGCGACGAGCTGAAACTGTTCCAGGACGCGCTGACGCAGGTCGAGCTGGCCGACCGGCTCGGGATCGACTACGCGTGGGAGGTCGAGCACCACTTCCTCGAGGAGTACTCGCATTCCTCGGCGCCCGAGGTGTTCCTGGCCGCTGCCTCGCAGCGCACGCGGCGCATCCGCCTGGGCCACGGGATCGTGCTGATGCCGCCGGGCTACAACCATCCCGCCCGCGTCGCCGAGCGCATCGCCACCCTCGACCTCGTCTCCGGCGGCCGGGTGGAGTGGGGCACGGGCGAGTCGGCGTCGCGGGCGGAGCTGGAGGGCTACGGCGTCAACCCGGCCGACCGGCGGGCCATGTGGCGGGAGACCGTCGAGCAGGTCGCCAACATGCTGGTCATGGAGCCGTACCCGGGCTTCCACGGCAAGTACTTCTCGATGCCCGTCCGCAACGTGCTGCCCAAGCCGGTGCAGAAGCCGCATCCGCCGCTCTGGGTGGCGTGCTCGAACCGCGAGACGATTCACCTGGCCGCCCAGCTGGGCATCGGCGCCCTCACGTTCGCGTTCATCGACCCCGCCGAGGCGCGGCAGTGGGTGGACGACTACTACGAGACGTTCAAGCGCGAGTGCGTACCGATCGGCCACGCGGTGAACGCGAACATCGCCATGGTGACCGGCTTCTCGTGTCACCCCGACGGCGCCGAGGCCCAGCGCCGAGGCGCCGACGGCTTCCGGTTCTTCCAGTACGCCCTGGCCCATCACTACGTGTTCGGCAAGCACACGCCGGGACGCACGAACATCTGGAAGGCCTTCGAGGCGGTGCGCGAGCAGCTCGGCACCGAGGTGCTGGGCGGGGGCGTGGGCTGCATCGGCACGCCCGACGACCTGCGGCGGACGCTGCGGACGTTCCAGGACTGCGGCGTCGATCAGACCATCTTCATCCAGCAGGGCGGGCGCAACCGCCACGAGGACATCTGCGAGAGCCTGGAGCTGTTCGCCAGCGACGTCATGCCGGAGTTCGCCGCGCGCGAGGCCGATCGCGAGCGGGCGAAGCGCGAGGCGCTGGCCCCGTACGTCGAGGCCGCCATGGCCCGCAAGCAGGCGGCGGCGCCGCTGGCCGAAGGCGAGATTCCCGTGTACGAGGCCTATGGCAACACCATCGCGCTGACCGACGAGGACATCAAGAAGCTGCCGGAGGGCAACCGCCGCCGCGTGTTGACCTTCCGCAAGATCAAGGAGATCGCCGAACGTGCCTGACCAGACAACGGAAGTCCTCGCCGCCGACGAGCGTCGCTTCGAGGCCATGCGGAAGGGCGACTGGGCCGGACTGGACGCCGCCCTCGCCGACGACCTGACCTACGTGCACTCGACCGCACGGCTGGAGAGCAAGGCCGAGCACATCGGGAATCTCAAGGCCGGCAAGCCGCACTACCGTGGCATCGCGCCCCGCGATCGCAAGGTCCGCGTCCACGGCAACGTCGGCATCGTCAACGGCGTGTCCGAGATGCACGTGGAGAACGCCGGCAAGGAGCAGCGCTTCACCGTGCGCTACCTCGCCGTCTACACCAAGAGCGGCGAGGCCTGGCGCATGATCGCCTGGCAGTCGACCCGCGTGCCCGACGCCTGATCTTCTCTCGTGGCAGTCGGTGACCGCGATACGCTGGCGGTGTGAGACGGGTCTGCATCCTGGCGTCGGCGAGCGGGAGCGGGAAGACGACGCTTGGGCGCGCGCTGGCTCGTCGGCTGGGCGTGCCGTTCTTCGAGCTCGATGCGCTCAATCATGGGCCCGGCTGGGTCGAGGCCAGCGCCGACGAGCTTCGGGCTCGCGTGGAGCCGCTGGTGGCCGCCCCGGAATGGGTGATCGACGGCGCCTATCGCGGCAAGCTCGGCGATCTCGTCCTGGGCTGCGCGGACACGGTCCTGTGGCTCGACCTGCCGCGGCGCGTGTGGCTGCCCCGGCTCGTGTGGCGGACGGTCCGACGGCTGGTGAGGCGCGAGGTGCTGTGGAACGGCAACCGTGAGACGCTGCGCGGTGTCCTTTGGGACCGCGACGCGCTCATCCCGTTCGCATGGCGGTCGTTCGCCGACCGGCGTCGCCGCTACCCCACGGCCCTCGCGTCGTTCCCGGTCGTCCGGCTGCGGACGCGCTCGGCCGTCGCGCGGTTCCTGTCCACGGCGGCGCCAGACGAGGTCACCGCTGGGGCCGACACCAGACGACGCGGGCCCGCACTGACACCGGCACCGCCTCGTCCGCACAGTGACGGGCGACGAGCGTCTTGAGCTTGTGGTCGAACTCGCCGGCCCGCCGAGCCGACAGCCGCCCCCGCGAGAAGCCGTTGCGAGAGTGGAAGGACTCGACGTAGTCGTCGACTGACTGGCGGTGGGTCACCGCCTCGGTCTCCACGCGGCCCCCCACGCGAATCAGCGCGCTCGACTCCAGCAGGGTCACGAGGTCGTACGCCACGTAGTCCTGGTTGGTGCTGTACTGGCGGATCAATCCGCGTAGATCGGCGTCCCAGGGGGGTGGCTCGGCCACGCGGCGCTCCACGAGGATCAGCCACCCGCCGGTGTCCAGGCTGTCGGCGATGCGGGGCAGCACGCGGTGCCAGTCAAGCCAGTGAAACGCCTCGGCCGCGACGACGGCCGAGCACGGGCGATCGAAGGCGTAGTCTTCAGCGGCGAGGGAGAGCCAGACGACATGAGGCGCCCCGGCGGCGGTGCGGTGCTGGCCGCGCTCGAGCATCGCGCGCGAGGGCTCGACCGCGACGAGAGCGTCGACGCGGGGCGCGAGGCCGACCGTGAAGTCGCCCGTGCCGGCGCCCAACTCGACGACGCAGCGCGGGCTGGGACCGAGGAGCGGCTCGACGAGGGCGAAGGTCTGGGACGGATAGGGCGGGCGGTGCTGGTACGCCGACGCCACCTCCTCGTCGCCGAACTGCGCCGCGTACTTGGCCGCGAGGTGGCGGGGCCGGGCTGGATGGGCGTCCATCGAGCTCATCGGTTCACCGCGGCCCCGATGTCCTCACGGCGGCCGGTACAGGCGGTTCGACTCCTCGAACAGGGCGAGCGTCTTGTCGACGTCGTACGATCGCTCCACGAGGTGCGCGGGCCGTTCACCGCCCCGGCGTGGCAGTCCTGGACGAACCGGTCCACCTCGAACATGGCGCCGCGTGCCTCCCGGTTCCGATCACCTTAGCGGGGGAGCCCGGTGACGACAAGGGCCGGCGCCGCCGTCCCGGCGGGCTCGGGCTCGCGTCGGTATCGTCGACTGAATTGTCGACGCGATCGGCGTAAGGCGTTACTCTCCCGATCAGGACCGACCCC
>JBKOZA010000069.1:0-5830 GCA_046725675.1 Candidatus Methylomirabilota bacterium | reverse complement strand
GCCAGCATGACGAGGGCGGCGCCCCACAGCGCGACGCCGACGAGCGCGATGGCGGCGCGCACGAGCTCGCGAAGCAGTGACGTCCTGCTCAGATGTTGAGTGGTTGGGCGCAAAAAAAGGGCGCGCGAGCGACGCTCGGCGATCAGGCGACGCTGCAGCGATGGATACGACACGGCGTGTGCGTTCATGGCGACCTCCAGCATCACGATCGAACGGCTCGACTTCAGAACCCTCGGAGCAGCCCGACAACCTTGCCGAGAATGCGGACCTGGCGCTCCCGTGGATCGACGACGATCGGGCCCATCGTTGGATGCTCGGGCTTGAGCACGACGCGCTCGCCGTCGCGCTGGAAACGCTTGACGGTCGCCTCCTCGCCCGTGTCGGACTCCACGAGCGCCACGACGATATCGTTGGTCTGGGCGCTGTCCTGACGGCGAACCAGGACGAGATCGCCGTCGCAGATGTGGGCGTTGATCATGCTCTCGCCGCGGACGCGAAGCGCGAAGAGGTCGGCGGCCGGTCCGGGCAGCGCGCCGGCGGCGATCGGCAGCTCACCCTCGCGATTCTCCTCGGCCAGGATCGGCTGGCCGGCGGCGATTCGACCCAGGATGGGAACGCTCTGAACGGTGCGGCCGCCGGCCGCCTCGCTGAGCGTGAGCGCACGCGCCGTCCGGCCCGGGCCAGCCCGGCGCTGGAGCATGCCCTTGCGCTCGAGCGCGCGCAGGTGATCGAACGCGGCCCGGGGCGTCACGCGAAACTTCTCCCCGATCTCCCGCACCGTCGGCGGCACGCCGTGGCGAATGGTGAAGGCCCTGATGAAGTTCAAGACGTCGCGTTGCCGCGCAGTGAGTTCCCGCATTGACCCCCGCCTTTCCTGGGACCGATATCTTTACTCAACCAGTGTTGAGCAGTCAAGAGGATAGTGTTGGGCCGGGCAACCCCTGCGACGAGGAGAGCTCAGGCGGACGAGACGTGGACTAGGAGGGTTCCCAGGGCTCGCAGACGGGGCAGTTGCCGTAGCCCTGCTCACGGGCCTCGGCGACTCGCTTCAGATAGACGCGCTCGATCTCCGCAATACGGGCCACCCAGGTGCATTCACGGCGATGGAAGATACGCGAGCCCCGCTGAGCGACGAACGGCTCGCCATGCTCGGTCTCGGAGGCGACGGCGCCGGTCGTCTCGGGGCTCACGGGCTCCAGCTCCGAGGGCAATGATGCCGCCGGTGCGGGCTCGATCGACACGGGGACGGGCTCGGGTGGAGGTGGATCAGGGTCGTTGATGTGCAGGTTGGTCTCGACCGTGGAGCGGAATTCGTCGCTGGCGCGCCGGAATTCGCGCAGCGCCCGTCCAACCATGCGGCCCAGCTCGGGAAGCTTCGACGGACCGAAGACCAGGAGCGCCAGCACGCCAATCACCAGCATCTCCTGCAGGCCGATGTCGAACATGGCGCTAGGGTAACACGTGGGGCGCCGGGCCAAGATCCCGGTGAAAGGTTTCGTGAATTGAGAAGGTCCTTACCGACCGCTCAGTCGACCAGGGGAGACGTCGTTGGCCCTCCCTCCAGCGCCGGCGCGCCGTTGCGCGCGCCGGCGGGAGAGGCACGTGGCTTGCTGACGCCGGTCAGGAGACCATGATCTCCTTGGGCTTGTCCTCTTTGTCGCGATCGTGAACGACGAGGCCACACTGCACGATCTTGTAGAGCAGCGCCTTGTAGCTGATCTGAAGGAGACGGGCCGCCTTGGCCCGGTTCCAGTGCACGCGGTCGAGCACTTCCTTGATCGCGACCCGCTCCGCCTCGCGGGCGGCCTGCCGGGCGATGTCCTTGAGGCTGATCGGCGTGTCGAGGCTAGGTCGCGTGTCGAGCGCCACCAGGCCCGAGCGTGGCGCCGTCGGCTTGGCGCCGTTGAGGTTGCCGAGGATCTCGACATGCACCGGCCGGGCGCTCCCCAGCACGACGATGCGCTTCACGGCATTCTCCAGCTCGCGAATGTTTCCCGGCCAGTGGTACTCGAGGAAGGCCCGCATCGCCTCGGCGGGCACCTCCACGCTGCGCGCGTACTGGCCATTGAACTTCCGCAGGAAGTGATCGACCAGCAGCGGGATCTCCTCGCGACGCTCGCGCAGCGGCGGAATGCGGATCTCGATGACGTTGAGACGATAATACAGATCCTCGCGGAACTGGTGCGCGCGCATGGAGGCTTCGAGGTCGCGGTTGGTCGCCGCGATGAGGCGCACGTCGGTGCCGATGATCTTCTCGCCCCCGACGCGCGAGAACTCGCCGTCCTGCAGCACGTGGAGCAGCTTGGCCTGCAGTCGCAGGGGCACCTCGCCGATCTCGTCGAGCAGCAGCGTTCCCTCATCGGCCGCCTCGAACTTGCCGGGCTTCTGTCGATAGGCGCCGGTGAACGCGCCCTTCTCGTGACCGAACAGCTCGGACTCGAGCAGCTCGCCGGGCAGGGCCGCGCAGTTGACCTTCAGGAACTGCCGCGCGGCACGGGGCGACGCCTTGTGAATGGCGCGAGCGACGACTTCCTTCCCGACGCCGCTCTCCCCTCGAAGCAAGACCGTGGTGTTCGTGGCAGCGACCTTGGATACCAGGTCTCGGATGGGCTGCATCTTGCTGCTGTGACAGATTCCGAGGAGCGCGTCACTCATATCGGTCGGTTCCCCCCTGTGGGTCATCGGGCTGACGTGGAGCCCTACGTCCCGGGTGCACTGGGCTGCAGGGGGAATGCCACGAATTTACCCACCTGGTCGATCCATCATTCCAAGCACTTGCGACTCCACCTCCTCTGGACGTATTCCAGGCTTTGTAGAAATGGGAGTCCACTTGAAAGAGTTACACGATGGAGGAAAGAAAATGGAGATCCTGATCGTGGACGATGAGCCGCAGGTTGCCGAGGTTCTGGCCAGATCACTCAGCCGACAGGGACACAACGCCACGGTCGTTCACTCCGGACAGGAAGCCCTGGACCGGCTCCAGACGCAGACACCCGACGCGATGTTCCTCGACGTCTCCATGCCGGGCATGAACGGGCTCGACGTGATGGCTGAGGTCAAGCGCAGGAAGCCCGCGCTGGCCGTGGTCGTCATCACCGGTCACGCTACCGCCGACGAGGTCGAGCGCGTGAAGCAGCTAGGCGCGGTGGACGTGATCCAGAAGCCGTCGGCGCTGACGCACTACCATCGCGCGATCGAGCGTTTAGGCGCCAAGAGGGGGTAAACCCCGCCCGAACCCGTTGTCGCCGGCCCTCGACGTGCAGAGGCTCGTTCAATCGTGAGTCGAGAGCGGCCGGTGATCCGGACGACCCCACGCCAAACGTTTTCTTCAATCTGGCACAGTTGCTCACAGACTGGGCACTGGTCGCCAGGCATGACCGCGTCTAATGCGTGCGGCATGGCTCGTCTGGCCTGGAGCGGCACGGCTCTAGCGACTGCCGGGTGAAAGATTTGCGATGAACACCAGCTTCGACGGGGCCACATCGCTCACAGCCCCCACCTCTCGCGCGGTCCTGGTCGTCGAGGGCGACCCCGACCAGCGCCGACGTGTCTTCGCGCTGCTGACGCAGTGGGGCTACAGCCCGCTGGCGGCCGGCACCGCCGAGGATGCGCTGGAGCTGCTCGGCAAGACGCGGGTCGCCTTCTCGGTCGTCGCCATCCGTCTGCCCGGCATGTCGGGCATCGAGCTGGTGCGGCGCGCTCCCGAGCTCGCCGAGTCCGGACCGATCATCATGATCGCCGACGCCGGGCACAATGCGCAGATCGTGGAGGCCATCCAGGCCGGCGCCGACGACTTCATTCGCCGGCCCTACACGAGCCAGGACCTCGAGAGCACCATCCGGACGGTGGCGGCGCGGCCTCGCCGCGAGCCGCTGGCGGCGTCGCCGGTCGAGGACAACGGCGAGCGGCTCCAGCGGGAGTTCGCGTTGCTGATCAGCCCGCAGATGCGCGCCATCCAGCAGGTGATCCAGCAAGCGGCGCGGGCCGACGTCACCGTGCTGGTGTGCGGCGAGACCGGCGTGGGCAAGGAGCTGGTGGCGCGTGCCATCCACGCGCACTCGCGTCGGCACCGCGGCGCCTTCGTCAAGGTGAACTGTGCGGCGATGCCGCGCGAGCTGCTGGAGAGCGAGCTGTTCGGCCACGAGCGCGGCGCCTTCACCGGTGCCCATCAGCGCAAGCCCGGACGCTTCGAGCTGGCCGACGGCGGCACGATCTTCCTGGACGAGATCGGCGAGCTGCACCCGGCGCTGCAGGCCAAGCTGCTCCACGTTCTGCAGGACGGCGAGTTCTCGCGGGTCGGCGGTCGCCACAACCTCAAGGTCGACGTGCGGGTGATCTGCGCGACCAACCGCGATCTCGTCCGCGAGGTGGCGACGGGCCGCTTCCGCGAGGACCTGTTCTACCGCCTCAACGTCATCAACATCCTGGTGCCCCCGCTGCGCGAGCGGCCCGCCGAGATCCCCAGGCTCGTCGACTATTTCGTGCGGCGCTACTCGCGCGAGTTCAACGTCGCCGAGCGCCGGCTAAGCCCGGAGATCATGCAGGCGTTCCACGCTTACCGCTGGCCAGGGAACATCCGCGAGCTGGAGAACTTCATCAAGCGGATGATCGTGCTGCAGGACTGGACGCTGCCCCGGACCCTGGCTGCACCGGTGATCGACGGCACGACGTCCCCGACCGCTCCGGCCATGTCGCCCGAGTCTCCGCAGGCGTTCGCCGCCAGCCACGGCTTCTCGCTCAAGGAGATCTCCCGCCGGGCCGTGCTCGAGGCCGAGCGCGAGGTCATCGCACGCGCGCTCGTGCAGTGCCGCTGGAACCGCGTCAAGGCCGCCAAGATGCTGAAGATCAGCTACCGGGCCCTGCTCTACAAGATCAAGGACATGGGCCTCAAGCAGGACCGGGCCGCGAGCTAGTCCCGCATGTATCTGAGGTTTTACGGTCTCCGAGAAGCGCCCTTCAACCCGACCCCGGATCCCAAGTTCCTGTATCAGTCGGCCCGCCACCGCGAGGCGCTGGCCCAGTTGCTGTACGGCGTCCTCGAGCGCAAGGGGTTCACCGTCCTGACCGGCGAGGTCGGCACGGGCAAGACCACGCTGCTGCGCACGCTGCTCGCACGGCTGGATCGCGACGTCCCCGTCGCCTACATCCACAACACGGCCCTCGGCATCGAGGGTCTGGTCGAGTACATGCTCGAGGACTGGAGCGCGCCGTCGACCGCCACCAGCCATGCCCGTCGGCTGGGCGACCTGAGTCGGTTCCTGATCGAGCAGCACCGACTGGGGCAGAGCCCCGTGCTCATCATCGACGAGGCCCAGAACCTCTCCATCCCCACGCTGGAAGCCGTGCGTCTGCTGTCCAACTTCGAGACGGACAGCGCGAAGCTCCTGCAGATCCTGCTGGTCGGCCAGCCGGAGCTGCGCCGCAAGCTCAACAGCCCCGAGCTGCGCCAGCTCAAGCAGCGCATCGGCCTGCGCTCCCACATCGGGCCGCTGGAGCCCGAGGAGGTCCGGTCGTACATCCAGCATCGCCTGCGCATCGCCGGCGCGGCGGACGGCGGCATCTTCACCGACGCCGCCATCCAGCGGATCACCGACTACAGCGAGGGGATCCCGCGCGTCGTCAACATCGTCTGCGACCATTGCCTGCTGTCCGGTTACGCGGACCAGAAGCGGCGGATCGACCCCGGCGCGGCCACCGAGGCGATCGAATACCTCGAGGACGGCCAGGCCATGCAGTGGCGCACCCGGCGGATCCGGTTCTGGTCCAGCCGCGGCGCCTGGGCGGCCCGCAGCAGCGTCGTCGCCCTGGTCGTGTTGCTCGGGCTGCTGCT
>JBKOZA010000068.1:0-15099 GCA_046725675.1 Candidatus Methylomirabilota bacterium | reverse complement strand
GAACACCCGTCGAGCCGGAGGAGCCATCTATGAGGCGCTGGTGCCGCATCGGAGCGCTGTCCGTTTCACTCGCCGTCGTGGCGTCGATCGCCGGGTCTCCCGCCTGGGGCCAGGCGAAATCGGAGCTGACCGTCGCGCTGTCGAGCTTCTCGGCCGAGACCCTCGACCCCGCGCTGCAGGGTCACAACGTCAAGTACTACCTCTCGCTGATGTTCGACTACCTGGTCGGCACCACGCCCGACGGACAGCCCTCGCAGGCCGGCGGCCTCGCCTCCAAGTGGGAAGCCTCGGCGGACCACAAGCGGTGGACGTTCCACCTGCGGAAGGGGGTGAAGTTCCACTCCGGCGAGGAGATGACCTCCGAGGACGTGAAGTTCAGCCTGCAGCGCGCGATGGGCAAGCGCTCGACCACCGGCTACGCGGGCCCCCTGCGCACGCTGATCCACGACATCGAGACGCCGGCGGCCGACCGCGTCGTCGTCGTGACCAAGGAGCCGACGCTCATCATCCCGACCTACCTGTCGCGCTCGCTCTCCACCGAGGGCATGGTGCTGCCCAAGAAATACATCGAGGCCAGCGGCGACGATGCCTTCGCCCGCAAGCCCGTCGGCACCGGGCCGTACAAGTTCGTCGAGCAGGTGGTTGGCTCCCACATCAAGCTGACCGCGGTCGACAGCCACTGGCGGATCGGAACGCCGAAGTACCGGACCGTCACCTTCAAGCTGGTGCCAGAGGAGACCACGCGCATCGCGCTCCTGCGGCGCGGCGAGGTTGACGTGGCCGACGTGAGCCGCGAGCGCGTCAAGGAGCTGGAGAAGGAGGGGTTCCCCGTCCACCTGCGCAAGGACGAGGCGATCGTGCACATGTGGTGGGTGCTGGGTCCCGACGGCCGCGTGGGGCCGACCAAGGACAAGCGGGTGCGGGAGGCGCTCAACGTCGCGATCGACCGCAACGAGATCGCGCAGTCGATCTTCGGTGGATTCGCCGAGCCCGCCGCCATTCCGATGGGCCTGTCGTGGTCGTTCCGCGACGTGGGGTTCAAGCCCACCCCGGACATGCAGTACGTCTACGACACCGCCCGGGCCAAGAAGCTGCTCGCCGAAGCCGGTCACGCCGGCGGCTTCCCGCTGGACGTGTACGCCTTCCAGCTGCCCGGCCTCGCCGAGGGCAAGGCGTTCGCGGAGGCCATCGCCGGCTACTGGGAGAAGATCGGCGTCAAGCCCCGGCTGATCCCCGTGGACTATCCGGCGTTTCGCAAGCTGTGGGTGGACCGCAAAGCGCCCGAGGCGGTCGGTTACTACAACATCGCCAACCGCGACTGGATCGGCACCTTCGCTCTCCTCGAGAAGCAGGCCTACACGCCGTCCAAGCTCAACGACACGGTCAACGACGCCGAGATCGACGCCATGATCGCGCAGGTGCTGCGCCAGACGGACCGGGACAAGATCAACGCGCTGATGCGCAACGTCTTCACCCGCCTGCGGAGCGAGCACTACGGCGTCCCGGTCGTCTACATCCACTCGCCTTACGCCACCTCGAAGACGCTGCCCAAGTGGAACCCGGGCTCGGTGATGTACGACCTCTTCATCGACCAGCTCGCCGCGAGCAAGTAACAGCCACGGGGGGCGGCGGCCGCCCCCCGTCGCATCATGCTCAGATTCGTCGCCTTTCGCCTGCTGCAGTCGGTGGTCACGCTGGCCCTGCTGTCCGTCGTCGTCTTCGTCCTCGCCCGGACCACCGGCGACCCCCTGCACATGATTTTGCCGATGTCGGCCACCGAGGAGGACTACGCCAACGCCCGTCGCTACCTCGGCCTCGACCGGCCGTACGTCGAGCAGTACCTCTCGTTCGTCGGCCGCGCGGTCACCGGCGACTTCGGCACCTCCATCCGCGCCCGGCGGCCGGTCAGCGAGTTGCTACGCGAGCGGCTGCCCAACTCGCTCCGCCTCGCCGTCTTCGCGATGGCTGTCTCGCTGGCGATGGCCTTCCCGCTGGGGGTGCTGGCCGCCGTGAACAAGGGCAGCGGCGTCGACCGGTCGGCCCAGGTCATCGCGGTCCTCGGCCAGTCGCTGCCGTCGTTCTGGGTCGCCATCATCCTCGTCGAGTTCGTCGCCGGCCGCTGGCAGTGGCTGCCGGCGGGCGGCATCGACGGGCTGTCGAGCTATGTCCTGCCCGGGTTCACGCTCGGCTGGTTCGTGGTGGCCGGGCTGATGCGCCTGCTCCGCTCCGGCATGCTGGAGGTGCTCGACTCGGACTACGTGAAGCTCGCCCGGCTCAAGGGCGTCGCCGAGTGGCGGGTGGTCTGGGTGCACGCGCTCAAGAATGCGCTGATCCCGGTCGTCACCTTCGCGGGGATCTACTTCTCGATCCTCGTGACGACCGCCATCGTGGTGGAGACGGTCTTCGCGTGGCCCGGCCTGGGGCGGCTGGCCTACGACGGCATCACCTCGCGCGATTTTCCCGTGATCCAGGCCGTTGTCCTCACCACCGCCGCCATCGTGGCGGCCGTCAATCTGGGCGTTGACCTGCTGTACGCCATCATCGACCCCCGCATCCGGTACGCGCGGTGAGCCCGATGGCCGTCGATCCCACCACGCTGGCACTTCCCGAGGCGCCGCCCGGGCGCCTGGCCGTCGCCCGCGGGCGCCGTCTGCCCCGGATCCCGGTCGGGATCGTCGGCGTCTTCGTGGTCGTCGCCGTGCTCGCGCCGCTGCTGAGTCCGGGCGATCCCTACGAGCAGTCGTTGCGCAACCGCTTCCGGCCGCCAGTGTGGGAGGAGCGCGGGAGCTGGTCGCACCCGCTCGGCACGGATCGGCTGGGTCGCGATATGCTGACGCGGATCATGTACGGCGCGCGCGTGTCGCTCGCCGTCGGGCTCCTGGCCGTGTTCCTCGCCGGCGCGGTCGGCGCCACCGTGGGGCTGGTGGCTGGCTACTACGGCGGTCGGGTCGACGCGGCCCTGATGCGGATCACCGATGCCACGCTGTCGTTCCCGGTCATCCTCCTCGCGCTGATCCTGGCCGTGACGGTCGGGCCGAGCTTCCTCAACGTGGTCATCGCGATCTCGGTCATCCTGTGGGCCCGCTACGCGCGGGTCATCCGCGGCGAGGTGCTGTCGCTCATGGAGCGCGACTTCATCGCGCAGGCGCGCATCGCCGGCGCCGGTGCCTGGCGGATCATCACGCGTCACCTGGCCCCGAACACGCTGAACACGCTGGTCGTGCTTCTCACCCTGCAGGTGGGCTACGTCGTCATCGTCGAGGCAGCGTTGTCGTTCCTCGGCGCCGGCATCCCGCCCCCGACGCCGGCGTGGGGCTCGATGATCGCCGAGGGGCGGGACTTCGTGACGAGCGCGTGGTGGGTGTCGTTCCTGCCGGGCCTGGCGATCCTGCTGGTCGTGCTCGCGTTCAACCTGCTCGGCGACTGGCTGCGCGACACCCTCGACCCCAAGCTGCGCCAGCTCTAGGCAGGCTGATGAAACAGGGTCATCTGCTTCATTGGCGCCCTCGGCCGCACGCTCGACGTACAGAGAGTACGCCTCGCCTGCGGCCTTCGGGCGCCGCCTCGCATCTGGTCCTGTTTGATCAGCCTGCGGCGTTCTCGAAGGCCGCGTAGCCGTGGGCGCCACTGTCGTCGACGTCCAGGATCTCTCCACGCACATCGTCACCCGGTGGGGGACGATCAAAGCGGTGGACGGTGTGTCGTTCGCCGTGGCCGAGGGCGAGACGCTGGGGCTCGTCGGGGAATCGGGCTCCGGCAAGAGCATGACCTGCCTCAGCCTCGTGCGCCTGGTGCCCCGGCCGGCCGCCCGCATCGTGGGCGGCCGCGTCGTCCTCGACGGCGAGGACCTGCTGGCCAAGAGCGAGGCGCAGATGCAGCAGGTCCGCGGCCGCAAGGTCGCCATGATCCTGCAGGACCCGATGAGCTCGCTCAACCCGGTGTTCTCCATCGGCATGCAGATGCGGGAGCCGGTGGCGATGTACCACCGCCTGCGCGGCGACGCCCTCCGCGCGCGAGCCGCCGAGCTGCTCGCCGCCGTGCGCATCCCCTCGCCGGACGCCCGGCTGCGGAACTTCCCGCACCAGCTGTCGGGCGGCATGCGCCAGCGGGTCGTCGGGGCCATGGCGATCGCCGCGCCGCCGCGGCTGCTGATCGCCGACGAGCCCACCACCAGCCTCGATCTCACCATCCAGTCGCAGTACCTGGGCCTGCTCAAGGAGCTGCAGCAGCGGCACCGGCTGGCGATGATCTTCGTGACCCACGACCTCGGCATCGTGGCCCGCGTCTGCGACCGCGTGGCCGTCATGTACGGCGGCCGCATCGTGGAGATCGGGCCGGTGCGCCGCATCTTCACCGCCCCCGCTCATCCCTACACGAGAGCGCTGCTCGAGGCGATCCCGCGCCTGGGCGCCCGGCGCGAACAGCTCACCGCCATCGACGGCCAGCCGCCCGACCTGGCGGCGCTGCCGGCCGGCTGCGCGTTCGCGCCCCGTTGCGGGCAGGCGCTGGAGCGCTGCCGGCACGAGACGCCCGGAGAAACCCGGCTCGATGCTGGCCACGCGACCCGGTGCTGGCTGCACGCACGTCCGTGAGGCCGTGGTGACCGGCCTCCTGGAGGTCGACAACCTCACCAAGCACTTCCCGGTGCGCCGCGGCCTGTTCGGCGCCACCCGGCTCGTCCGGGCCGTGGACGGAATCTCGTTCTCGCTGGAGGCCGGCACCACCCTCGGTCTCGTCGGTGAGTCGGGCTGCGGCAAGACGACGACGTCGAGGGTGATCCTCGGTCTCGAGCAGCCGACCGCCGGCGCCATCCGCTTCGACGGCCGGGACGTCCTCACGCTCGATCGGCCGGGCCGGCGACGTTACCGGCGCGCGGTCCAGGCCGTCTTCCAGGATCCCTACGCGTCCCTCGATCCCCGCATGCGGGTCGGCGCGATCGTCGCCGAGCCCCTGGTGATCAACGCGGACCTCGACGGGGCCGCCCGTCGCCGCCGCGTGGCCGAGCTGCTCGACCTGGTGGGGCTGCCCGGACGCGCCGCCGAGCTGTTCCCCCACGAGTTCTCCGGTGGCCAGCGCCAGCGCATCGCCATCGCCCGCGCGCTGGCGTTGTCGCCCAGGCTGGTCGTGCTCGACGAACCCGTGTCGGCGCTCGACGTCTCGATCCGCGCTCAGATCCTGAACCTGCTCGGCGATCTGCAGAAGCGCCTGGGCGTGTCCTACCTGTTCATCGCCCACGACCTGGCGGCCGTGGCCCACATGAGCCTGAGCATCGCGGTGATGTACCTCGGGCGGATCGTCGAGTGGGGCGACGCCGACGCCGTCGCGCTGGCACCGCGCCATCCCTACACGAAGGCGCTCTTCGCGGCCGCGCTGCCGGTCGACCTCGACCGGCCCCCCGAGGACGTCGCGGTTGCCGGCGAGGTGCCGAGCGCGCTGGCGCCGCCGAGCGGCTGCCACTTCCATCCGCGCTGTCCGTTCGCCCTGCCCCACTGCGCGACACAGGCGCCGGCGCTGAAGCCCGAGAGCGGCCGGCTGGTGGCCTGCCACCTGTACTGAGACGAGGAGGTCTCCATGAGAGCGACCGCGGCCGTGCTGTACGAGTTCAAGAAACCGGTGGTGATCGAGGACGTCGAGCTGCTCGAGCCCGGACCGCACGAGGTGCAGGTCCGCTGGACGGCCAACGGCGTCTGCCACAGCGACTACCACGTGATCAACGGCGACTACCCCCATCCCCTGCCCGTCATCCTCGGCCACGAGGCGGCCGGCGTGGTGGAGCGCGTGGGCCCCGGCGTGGAAACCGTCAAGGCGGGCGACCACGTCTGCTCGAGCTACATCCCGTCGTGCGGCCGCTGCGGCTACTGCATCTCTGGCCAGCCGACCATGTGCGCCCTGCGCGACAAGCCCCGCTGGTTCATGCTCGACGGCACGTCGCGGTTCCGCAAGAACGGCGGCAGCCTCCACCACTTCCTGCAAGTGGCCGGCTACGCCACCCACGCGGTGCTGCCTGAGGTGAGCGTGATCCCCATCCGTCCGGACGCGCCGCTCGACGTCGTGTGTCTGGTGAGCTGCGGCGTGCTGGCCGGCGCCGGGCCGGTCTTCAACCGCGCCAAGGTCCCGCCGGGCGCCAGCGTGGCCGTGTTCGGCTGCGGCGGGGTGGGGCTGAACACGATCCAGGCCGCTCGCCTGGTCGGCGCCGGCAAGATCATCGCGGTCGACGTGATGCCGCAGAAGCTCGCCTGGGCGGAGGAGTTCGGCGCCACCCACGTCGTGAACGCGGCCACCGAGGACCCCGTCGCCCGCGTGCACGCGCTCAGCGGCAGCGGCGGCGTCGACTTCGCTTTCGAGGTCGTCGGCACCCAGCAGACGATCGAGCAGGCCGTGCTGTCCACCCACCGCGGCGGCACCTGCGTCGTCGTCGGCGTGTCGCCGGCCGGCACGCGGCTGTCGCTCGATCCCTCGCTCTTCCTGCAGCAGCGCGTCCTCACCGGCAGCTCCTTCGGCGGCGGGCATCAGCGCACCGACGTGCCGATGCTGATCGATCTCTACATGTCGGGGCGGTACCGCCTGAACGAGCTGATCACGCGCCGCGTGCCGCTGGGGGACCTCAATCACGCGTTCGATCTGATGCTCAAGGGCGAGGTGAAGCGGAGCGTCGTCGTGTACGAGTGACGGGCGCCGCGGGTCAGCGCGCAAAGAGGAGGCAGGCGGCGACGGCGCCGGCCAGGCCGGCGGCGGCGAGTCGGCGGGGGAAGACGAACCAGCTCAGGTCAGTGGGTGCGCGGGATGACCGGGTGGCCGGCGGCGACATCGGCGATGGTGTGGTCGTTGTCGGCCGGGACGGCGCCGCTGACGCCCACCGCGCCGACCACCCGCCCGTCCTCCACCAGGGGCACGCCGCCGCGACCGAACACGAAGGCGTGGTCGCCGAGCGTGGCGACGTTGTCGGCGAAGAGCATCCGCTTGCTGAAGCGCTCTTCCAGGTCGAGCGTGGTCGCGCGGAAGCCCGCGGCGGCGGCGGCCTTGGCCCGCGCGATCGCCGGCGTGACCCACAGCGCGCCGTCCATGCGGTCGCAGGCGATCAGGTGGCCGGCCTCGTCGACGACGGCGATGGCGACGAGGAAACCCAGCTCGCGCGCCTTCACGACTCCGCGCTCGATGCAGGCGCGGGCATGCTGCAGCGAGACCGCGCTCACGGCAGGTCGACCCAGACCTCGCCGCCGTCGATGCGCACGGGATACGACGGCACCGATCCGCCTCGGGCCGGAAACAGGCACTGGCCCGTGCGCACGTCGTACATCCAGCCGTGCCACGGACAGGCCAGCCGGGTGCCCTTGAGGTTGCCCTCGCCCAGGGGACCGCCCTGGTGCGTGCACACCTCGCCGAGGGCGTGCACCTGCTGGCCGATTCGCACCAGCGCGATCCGCGTCCCGTTCAGGTCCACCGACAGCGGGCGATCCGGCGCGAGATCGGCCAGGGCCGCCGCCCGGACCTCGCTCAAAGCTCTTCCTTGGCCACGAACGCGCGGTAGAGGCCGCTCATGTATTGCCAGCGCATCTCGGCGGCCTGCCGCACCTGGTCGAGGGCCTCCTCGCGCATAGCCGGCGTGGCGCAGTGCCGCTCGACGATCTGGTATCCCCGCTCGCCGTGTACCTCGTCGGCCTCGATGTGGATCGCGAAGAACTCCACCTCGCGGTCGTTGAAGCCGTAGTGCGTCCTGAGCGGAGGCAGGTTGCGCTTGTAGATCCCCGGCACCTGCGATTCCAGGCCGACGAGCAGGCCGGCGGCGGCGATGTGGAACGGCCGCCTGGAGGTCTCGTAGCACCATGCGGTCAAGGCCCGGGTGGTCGGCAGCTGGCGCGTGCTCTCCACCTGCTGGCGGCTGACGCCGCACGCCTCGCCGAAACGAATCAGCAGGTCGACGTGCTTGACGCCCGACTCCTCCTCCACGATGTTCTCGAGCAGGAAGTCGCGCGCGTCGGCGTCCGGGCACTCCGCGTACACGGCCGCGCACCAGCGCGGGAACTGCGACACGTACTGGTAGTGCTGGCTGACCCAGGCGCCGAGCTGATCGCGGGTCAGCTCGCCCTTCACCCACTTCTCGGTGAACGGGTTCATCCGGCTGTGCCGGGCGTTGACGGCCTGCTCGAGCTGCTGGCGGAATTCGCTGGTCGGTGCGGTCATGGCCCACCTCCGATTCGTGGCCGATCATCGGCCGCTCCGCGTGGACAGTCAAGCCCGCTGCCGATCGGCCGGCGTCGCCCCGGGGACGGGTCACTCCGACATCTTGAGGAGCAGCCCGGTCTGCCGCGCGCGCTCCACCGCTGCGCGGAACACCCAGTGGGCGAGGACGGCGTAGACCGCCGACATGGCGAAGCCGGTCGTCAGCGGTGCCGTGAATTCGGAGGCGAAGCCGAAGTGGGACCGATACGCGTCGAGGAAGTAGGTCAGCGGGATGGCCGCGGCCGCCGCCGCCACCGGGGCCGGCAGCACCGAGATCGGGTAATAGATGCCGGCCAGGACGAGCACGAGGTTCACGCTCGCCCACGCGAACGCCTCGGCGCGGTTCCCGAACAGGGTCACCAGCGCGCAGACGAGCACGCCCACGATCCAGGCGGTGAGGAAGCAACCGGCCAGGAACGCGGCCACCGCCGCCACCCCGGGGGTGAGGACGTGGAACTCGAAGGCCCACGCGCCCAGCGCGGCCAGCAGCACGAAGATGACGAAGCCGCGCAGCATGCCGACCAGCCAGGCGCCGATCGTGAGGTGGCGCACGCCGATCGGCGCCATGAACTGGTGCTTGACCGACTTCGACCACACGTCGAGCAGCATCGCGTAGGCCACTTCGAGCTGGCAGACGTTCACCACCGCCAGCGCGATCGTCCCCACCAGCACGAACGCCCCCTGGGCGGCGGTGAGACCGAGGAAGAGGGTCATGAGCCCGATCTGCAGGACCCCGACGATCGGCCAGAACAGCAGCTCGAAGAAGAAGAACACGTTGCGCATGCCCATGATGGCGTTGCGCACGACGACCGCCCACGCGGCCAGCACCTCAGCGCGCCAGCTCAACGAACACCTCCTCCAGCTCGGGCTCGCGCACCCGAAGGTTGCGGATCTCGACACCCTCGACGCTCAAGGCCCGCAGCAGCTCCGGCACCCGTTTGTCGGCCTCGTCCACGGTCAGCTCGAGCCAGCCGTCGCTCTCGGCCACGCGCAGCACGCCGGGCGCCTCGGCCAGCCAGGGCGGGCGGGGCGGATCGAGCCGCAGGGCGACGACGTCGCCGAGGCCGATCTGGCGCTTCAGGGCATCGGCGGTTCCGCGGGCCAGGATGCGTCCGGCCTTGATGAAGCCGATCTCGTCGCACAGCTCCTCGGCCTCGCGCATGTAGTGCGTCGTGAGCACGATCGTCATCCCCTGCTCGCGGCGCAGCGCGGCGATGTGCTGGCGCACACGCACGGAGACGTCGGGGTCGAGCCCCAGCGTCGGCTCGTCGAGGAACAGCAACTCGGGGTCGTTGACGAGCGCCTTGGCCAGAGCCACCCGCTGTTTGAGCCCGGTGGACAGCTCGCTGTACTGGGCGCGCCGGAAGGGCACCAGCTCGTACTGCTCGATCAGCGTCCCCACCCGCCGGCGCAGGCGCCGGCCCGACAGTCCGTACAGCCGGCCGTAGAACGCGATGATCTCTTCGACGCGCAGGCTCCACAGGAACGAAGGCCGACCGCTCGCCATGTTGATGCGCCGACGGAGCGCGGCGGCCTCGCGCGCCACGTCCAAGCCAAGCACGCGCGCGTGGCCACCGTCGGGCACCAGCAGCGTAGCCAGGATCGACAGCAGCGTGGTCTTGCCGGCGCCGTTGGGACCGAGCAGGCCGAAGATGGCCCCGCGCTCGACCGCCAGCGTCGCGCCACGGAGCGCCGCCGTCTCGCGGCGACGCAGCCATCCCGAGCGGAATGTCTTGGTCACCTCGTGAGCGTCGATGGCGAGCGTGGGCACCGCGGCGGACGGGGCCATGCGCTCGATGGTAACATGCGCGCATGACGGCTCCCGACGAGTGGCGCACCGCCGCCGACGTCGAGGAGGCCAACGCCCGCTTCTACCGCGCCTTCGAGACGCTCGATATCGAGGAGATGGACCGGGTGTGGGTGCACGGTGAGCACGCCTGCTGCGTGCACCCCGGTTGGCCGCTGCTGCGCGGGTGGGACGCGGTGCGGACGTCGTGGCAGCGGATCTTCGCGAACACCGGCGAAATGCGCTTCACGCTCGCCGACGTGAACGTCACCGTCGGCGGCGACCTCGCCTGGGTCACCTGCACCGAGAACATCCTGTCCGAGGTCAACGGCCGCGTGGCCGTCACCGCGATCCTCGCCACCAACCTCTTCGAGCGCGGCGCCGACGGCTGGCGCATCGTCCATCACCACGCGTCCGGCTGACTCGGAGGGGGACTGCGTCCCCCTTCCGAAGGTCGTCGCGCGGCTGACGCCGCGCTCCTCCCTGCCTCCCCCTCGACCAAGACCGACCACAGGATTGCGCCGGCGGAGCCGGCGCTCGGAGTGTCGGATCGTGCGCGCGGCATCGAGACTGAACGGACGTGTGCTTCAAGGTCAGATTGGGGATCAAGAATCGAGCGAGCGTCGTGTGTCGCGTGATGTAGCCGCGCGGGTCAGTCGGGTCTGTTGCTGTAGAGCCAGCGGCCGCCGCCGTGGGCGAGCAGGTGCGTGGACGAGAGGGCGGCCACCACGCTGCGGCTCGGATCCACGGTCGAGACCAGGAAGCAGCGAGTCGGGGCTGCCCACGTTTGCTGCAGGCGGGCCGCGCTCCAGAACCTGTCGCGAGAGTCGGGAAACGTCGCGCCGAAGGCCAGGTTCGACTTCAGACCCTCGACCACGTGCACCGGACGGTCGACCGCCAGCAACAGCGCGCCGCTGTTCTCCAGCGGTCCCTCGTGCACGATGAGGTCGGTGGGACCCAGCCGGCGGACGAGGGCCTCGGCGATCGGCCGCACCGCGCGGCCCCGCGCGAACTGCGCCATCCCCTCTCCGGCCGGGGGCAAGAACGCGATCATCGCGGCCAGCGCCACGCCGACTCCGGCCGCCGGCCACTGACGCCACACGGCCACCGCCATGGCCACCGTCGCCGCCCCGAAGATGACCGCGCCCTTCGCGAGGATCGGCGCGTACGCCTCCAGCGGCGAGCCGGCGGCCACCTGCCCGCGGGCGGCGAGGTTACGGGCGGCGAGGTCCACGCTTTCCAGCAGACGCGTGAGCGGAGGCAACCGGCCGAGCGCGGCCAGCGTGAGCACGACCGCGACGACCGCGAACAGGCCCAGCACCGGCACCATGAGCGCGCGCGGCGACGGCGCTCCCGGCAGCGCCTCGATGCAGTCGTCCCAGGCCCGGGCCGCCAGCAGGGCCAGCGCCGGGAAAGCGGGCAGCCCGTAGTGCGGGAGCCGGAAGGGAGACACCGCGAAGAAGCCGATGAACACGACCGCCCACAGCGCGAGCAGCGACCACAGCCGGGCGTCGGCGGTCTCCCACGGCGGCCGTAGCGCCCGCCCCAGCGCCCGGGGGATGGCCAGCGTCCACGGCAGGAATGCCAGCGCGGTGACGACCAGGAACTGGACCGCTCCGAGCGGCACGTCCTCGTCGGGGAACATGCGCTGGCGCGCGAAGTTCAGCACGTGGTTGTCGACGATCGTGTACCAGAGGAATCCCTCGTTGCGCAGCTCGACGGCCAGATACCAGGGCAGCGCGATGACGGCCAGTATGGCCAGGCCCCACCACGGGGCCCACGCGCCGTAGGGTCGCTCGCGCATCAGCCACAGGAACAGCGCCACGACGGCGAGCGGCCCGACGGCGCCGAGCAGGTCCTTCGTCACGGTGGCCAGCCCCAGACTCGCGTAGAAGAGCACGAGCCCCCGGCGGCCCCCACCCCGGTAGGCGATGATGAAGCCGGCGTAGGCCAGCACGATGAACAGCATGAAGAGCAGGTCGGGCTTCACCTCGCGTCCGAACACGAACGTGCCCACGTTGGCGGCCACGATGAGCCCGGCCAGCAGCCCGACGCGGGGACCGCCGAGCATCACGCCGATACGGCCGGTGACGGCGGCCACGCCGATGGCGGCCAGCGCCGGCCACACGCGGGCGGCCGCCTCGCCGGGGCCGGTGACGGCGAACGAGGCCGACATCAGCCAGTACATCAGCGGCGGCTTGTCGAAGTACCGCACGCCGTTCACGCGCAGCGTGACCCAGTCGCCGCCCTGACGGATGGTCTGCGCAATCGCCGCGTGCATGCCCTCGGGCGGGTCGAGGAACGGTGCCACCCCGAGCCCGAGCAGATACATCAGGCCCACCGCAAGCAGGGCGAGGACGAAGGGGACCCGCGGCACCGGGCGCGCTACCCGAGTCGCTTCAGGTGATCTTCACCACGACCTCGGACGGCAGCCGGGCCAGGAACTCGGCCAGCGCCTGGTCGACGTATCCGCGATCGCGCGACTCGAGGGTCACCTTCACCTTGTACTCGGGGTTGGAGAACTCCGGATAGGAGCCCAGCTGCAGCAACGGAAAGGCGACCAACAGCCGGTTGAGGTAGTCGGCCAGGGTGCCCTCGCCGATCGACACGAAGACGTTGCGCAGATGGATGGGCTGGTCCCGGAAGCGCTCGCGCAGGGCCTCGAACTTGGCGCGAAAGATCTCGGGCACTCCGGGCAGGACGTACACGTTGCGCATCATCACGGTGGGGAACCGCAGGCTCTCGCCGCCGACCAGCTCGGCTCCCTCGGGGATCTCGGCCATCCGCAGGGCGGCCTCGGTGACCCGGCCGCGATAGTGGCGCTCGAGCAGGTCCACCAGCGCCGGGTGACGCACGACCGGCACCGTCATCGCCCGCGCCACGCCCTCGATCGTCACGTCGTCGTGGGTGGGACCGACGCCACCCGACGTGAACACGACGTCGAACTCGCGGCTGAAGATGGCGACCTCCTCGGCGATGAGCTGGACCTCGTCGGGGATCACGCTGATGCGCCGCACGTCGACGCCGAGCGCGCGTAGCTCGCGGCACAGGTAGGCGGCGTTGGCATCCTGGACTTTGCCCGACAGGATCTCATTACCGATGAGGATGATCCCCGCCGTCTTCGGCATGCTGCGTCGGATTCTACGATAGAATTTCAGCCGACGCCCATGATCGACGCTCCCGCTCCGATCCGTCTGGCCGGCTGGGCGCTCGTGTTGGGGTCGTCCTCGGGCTTCGGCGCCGCCACCGCGCGCGCGCTGGCCGCCGCCGGGCTCGACATCTTCGGCGTACACCTCGATCGGCGGGCCACGCTGCCCGCCGCCGAGCGCGTCGTCGCCGATATCGAGGCGCTCGGCCGCCGCGCGCATTTCTTCAACGTCAACGCCGCCGACGCCGACCGGCGCGCCGAGGTCGTGGCGACGATGGAGCGCGTGCTGGCGGACGCCAGCCAGCCGGGGCGCCTGCGCGTGCTCCTTCATTCGTTGGCGTTCGGCACGCTGCGTCCTTACTTCGCCGACGAGCCGAAGGAGGCGGTGACACCGGCCCAGGTCAGCATGACGCTGGAGGTCATGGCGCACTCGCTCGTCTACTGGGCCCAAGACGTCGTCGCGCGCGGGCTGATGGGTTCGGGCGGTCGGATCTTCGCGATGACCTCGGCCGGCGGCACCCGCGCGCTGCCGTACTACGGCGCGGTGTCGGCGGCCAAGGCGGCCCTGGAGTCCCACGTCCGCCAGCTCGCCGTCGAGCTCGCCCCGCGGGGCATCACCGCCAACGCGATCCGCGCGGGGGTGACGGCCACGCCGGCCGCCCAGAAGATTCCCGGGTACGACTCGCTGGAGGACAGCGCCCGCCGGCGCAATCCCTCCGGGCGGCTCACCACGCCCGACGACGTGGCGGGCGCGCTCGTCGCGCTCGCGCACGAGAGCACCGCCTGGATCACCGGCAACGTGATCGGCGTGGACGGCGGCGAAGACATCGTCGGGTGAACGACTACCTGCTGGCGGCGCTGCTGGGCGTCGTCGAGGGCCTCACCGAGTTCCTCCCGGTCAGCTCGACCGCGCACCTGCGCGTGGTCGAGGCGCTGCTCGGCGTGTCGCTCGCCGACGCCTTCTGGAAGACGTTCTCGGTCGTGATCCAGCTGGGGGCCATCCTCTGTCTGCCCATCTATTTCCGCGCCCGACTCCTCGGCCTCGCGCGGACCTTTCCGCGCGGCCCGCGCGGCGACGACCGCGCCGCCCGCCATCCGCTCACCCTCACGCTGGTGGCCTTCGTGACGACCGCGGTACCCGCGTTCCTCCTCACCAAGGTCATCGGCAAGCACCTGGAGAGCCTGGCCATCATGGGATGGGCGCTCCTCGTCGGCGGGATCGTGATGGGGGCCGTCGACATCGCCCACGAGCGGTCGCGGCGACCGGGCCGGGGGCACCGCCGGCTCGTCGAGGAACTCGAGCAGATGTCGGTCGCGCAGGCCGTGTGGATCGGCGCCGGCCAGGTCCTCTCGGCCGTCTTTCCCGGGACCTCCCGCTCGATGGCCACGATCACCGCGGGAGAGCTGGCGGGCCTGAGCCGCCCCGTCGCGCTCGAGTTCTCGTTCCTCGTCTCGATCCCGACGATGGCGGCGGCCACGCTCTACGACCTGGCCAAGTCGCTGCGCCCCCACGCCGGTGAGGCCAGCGCCATCGGCGCCATGCCCAACGACGCCCACGCGTGGACCGTGCTCGCCATCGGCTTCGTCGTCTCGTTCCTCGTCGCCTACGCGGTCGTCGCCTGGTTCATGAGCTGGGTCCGCACCCGCGGCTTCACCCCCTTCGCCCTCTACCGCATCGTGGTCGGCACCGCCATCCTCTGGTGGGCCGCCTGAGTATGCGCAGACCGATATCGGACGTCTGACGAACGGAGCTCGCGCGTAGTCAGCTGCCCGCGGCCGGCGCGCGCGCGTTTGAACGTTGACTCGGACTAGGCTGGGCGGACGCGATCGGGGACGGCCTGGGCCAGGCCGCTGACGAGGCGCTCGCGGGTGATCGGCTTGGCGAGCAGGACGTCGATGTCGCGAGTCGGCGCGGTGTCGAGCTCGTCGGCCCAGCCGGTGAGCA
>JBKOZA010000067.1:0-6872 GCA_046725675.1 Candidatus Methylomirabilota bacterium | reverse complement strand
GGCGCGCAGCTGTGCGGGCTGTCGGTCCGCGGCGCGGTGTCGAGGCAGCGGGAGTTTCTCGCCGACGCCGACGCGGCGCTGCTCACCCGGGACCCGGAAGGGCTGGCGCTCGCCCTCGCCAAGATCGAGGGCGCGGCCGGGATGCCGATGAAGGTCACCGCCGCCGCGGCCCACCTCTATCTTGCCGATCCGATGAGCGTGAAGGCGTTCTGGTGGGACCGACGCTTCGCGTCTCATCCCCCGATCGACGATCGCATCGCGGCCCTGGCGAATATCGGCTCTGGCATCTCACCCGCGGCGCTGGAGGCGGCGCGGGCGGCGGGTGTCGCGTTCCGCCGCCGGCTCGGCGAGCCTCTGATGGTTCGTGGGGCTACCACCTGGTTGGTGTCGGGCGACCGTCGCGACGCCGCCGCTCCCGAGCCGGCTCCCGGTGAGGCGGCGACGGGCGTCTCGAACGACCGCCCGGTACCCGGTGAGGCCGTTTCGCGGGATGTCCAGGTTGAAACCTGGGTGCGGGTCCTCGGGGAGCGGACGCCCTTGTTCGACGCGCCCGAGTCCGGCGGGCCGCGACGGCAGCTGCCCGCCGGCTCGCTGCTCGCGCTTCTCGGGGTGCAGGGAGCGTTTCTTCGCGTCCGCACGACCGACGATGTCGTCGGCTACATCCCACGGTCGACGCGGGTGTCGTGGGAGTCGTCGTAACCGGAGCACCACGCCCCGGGGGAGGCGCCGGTCCGGCCTCTCCCGCCGATCAATCCATCAGGTAGAGCGGCGTTCTGAAGGCGGGCAGAGTCGGGCGCAGGAGCACGCCGGCGGCGGTGCCCCCGAACTGGTTGCGGAGCAGCTCCATGATCGAGAACCGGCGCTTCGGCTGGATGACGCTGGGCGTGCCCGGGATGCCGGCCAGCTTCCCCGCGGCCTGCACCGCGTCCTCGAGGCCGCCGAGCGCGTCGACCATGCGCAGCTCCTTGGCCTGGGCGCCGGAGAACACCCGCCCGTCGGCGAAGCGGACGACCTCCTCGCGAGAGAGCTTGCGGCCGGCGGCGACGGCGTCGATGAACTGGCCGTGGACGTCGTCGAGCAGCGCCTGCATCACGCGCCGCTCGTCGGCGGTCATCGGCCGCGCGATGTTGCCGACGTCCTTGAACTGCCCGGACTTGACCACGACGTAGTCGACGCCGATCTTCTTCATGAGCTGCTCGAGGTTGGGCAGCTGCATGATGACGCCGATGGAGCCGGTCAGCGTGCCGCGGTTGGCGTAGATCTGGTCACAGGCGACGGCCACGTAGTAGCCGCCGGAGGCGGCCACCGCGCCTAGCGAGGCCACCACCGGCTTGCCAGCGTCGCGCAGCCGGCGGACGGCGTCGTGCAGCTCCTGGGTGGGGGCGACCACGCCGCCCGGGCTGTTGATGCGCAGCACCACGGCCCGGACCGTCGGGTTGTCGCGATGGGCCTTCAGCTCGCGCACGACATCGTCGACCTCGAGGATGACGCCTTCCAGCTCGACGATCGCCACCCGCGGCCCGAACAGGGAGGCTCCGCCGCCCTCTCCGCGCGACAGCCCACCCACCGAGAGCACGAACAGCCCGGCAACGCCCAGGTAGGCCAGCACCGCGGCCACCAGGATCGTCAGCCGCCCGCGCATCTAGTTCTCGTCTTCGTAGTCGTAATCCGCTCGCTGCTTGCCCTTGCGACGACGGCCGCCTCCGCGCGGGCCCTCCTCTAGCTCGGGCGGCGGCATCGCGTGGGCCAGCTCCTTGAGGCTGAGCCCGATGCGCCGCTCGTGGGGGTCGACGCGAATCACGAGCAGCCCCAGCTCGTCGCCGACGTTGACGATCTCGTCGGGGCGGCTGATCGGCCGGTGGGCCATCTGCGAGATGTGCAGCAGGCCGTCCACCCCCGGCTCCAGCTCGACGAAGGCTCCGAAGTCGGTGAGGCGCACCACCTTGCCCGTCACCCGGGAGCCCATCGGATAGCGCTGGGCCACCGTCGTCCACGGGTCGGGCTGGATCTGCTTGAGCCCCAGCGAGATCCGCTTGTTCTCCTTGTCGATGTTGAGGATCTGGCTCTCGATCTCCTGGCCCTTCTTGAGGATCTCGGAGGGATGCCCCACGTTGCGGGTCCAGGACATGTCGGAGATGTGCAGGAGGCCGTCCACCCCCGGCTCCAGCTCGATGAAGGCGCCGAAGTCGGTGAGGTTGCGCACCTTGCCGCTGACCCGACTGCCGATCGCATAGCGCTCGTCGATCGTCGCCCACGGATCGGGCTCGACCTGCTTCATCCCGAGCGAGATCCGCTTGGCCGCGCGGTTGACGTCGAGCACCACCACCTCGACCTCGTCGCCGACGTTGACGATCTTCGAGGGGTGCCGCACGCGCCGCGTCCATGACATCTCGGAGACGTGCACGAGCCCCTCCACGCCGGCCTCCAGCTCGACGAAGGCACCGTAGTTGGTGAGGCTCACCACGCGCCCGCGCACCTTGGTGCCCGGCGCGTAGGTCTGCTCGACCCGCTCCCACGGATCGGACGACTTCTGCTTGTAGCCGAGCGACACCCGTCCGCTCTCGCGGTCGAAGTGCAGCACGACGACCTCGACCTGGTCGCCGACCTGGAAGATCTCGGAGGGGTGCCCGACGCGGCCCCAGCTCATGTCGGTGACGTGCAGGAGCCCGTCGATGCCGCCCAGATCGATGAACGCCCCGTAGTCGGTGATGTTCTTGACGGTCCCGGTCAAGACCATGCCCTCGGCCAGGACCTCCAGCGTGTGCTTCTTCTTCTCCTCCCGCTCCTCCTCGAGCACGGCCCGGCGCGAGAGCACCACGTTGCCGCGACGGCGGTTGAGCTTGATGACACGCGCGCGGATCGAGTGGCCGATCATCGTCGCCAGGTTCTTCACCGGGCGCAAGTCGACCTGGGAGCCCGGCAGGAACGCCTTCACGCCCACGTCGACGCTGAGCCCGCCCTTGACGACCTCGATCACCCGGCCCTCGATCGGCGCGCCCTTCTCGTAGGCCTGGGTGATGGAGTCCCATACCTTGATCTTGTCGGCCTTGTCCTTGGAGAGGACGATGAGACCCTCGGAATCTTCCTTGGCCTCGAGGTACACCTCGATCTCGTCACCCACCTTGGGCAGCGTGCCGTGCCGGTGGAACTCCTCGATCGGGATCGCGCCCTCGCTCTTGTAGCCGACGTCCACCAGCACCTCGCTGGTGCCGACGTGGACGACACGGCCGCGAACGAGCTCCCCTTCCTCGAACTCGCTGGTGCTCGAGCCCTCCTTGAACCAGTCCTCCATGCGTTCCTCGGCCCCCTCGCCCTCCATGCGAGGTGCTCCGAGGTTCCTGCGCGTTTCGTCGCTCGCCATGCTGCCAGTTCCTCCGTTCAGTGAATTTGGAGTGGGCGCCGGGCTCCCGCAGCCCCCACCCTCCCGATATCGCGATCCCTGAGGTCCGCGATAGCCGCCATCATCTGCCGGCTCGCCGCCTCGTACTGTGCCTTTCGGTCGGCGCCGGCCACCCGCGGGAACCGCAGGGGGGCGCCGAAAGTTACCATCACCTTAGCAGGCCGGGGAAGACGGCGCCCGCGCGGCCACGCCCGGCCGCTGCCCCTCACGTACGTCGGGATCACCGCCGCCCCGCTCTGGACCGCCAGCAACGCGGCGCCTGCCTTGGGCTCGCGCAGGATACCCTCTTCTCCCCGCGTCCCCTCGGGAAACACCAGCAGCGCCTTGCCCTCGTCCAGGACGCGCCGGGCGATCCGCAGCGCGGAGGGGTCGGCGCCCTCCCGTCGTAGCGGGCGCGCGTTGAGCCGGCGGATGAGCCCGCCGAACCCCGGGATCCTGAACAGCTCGGCCTTGGCCAGGAAGGTGAGCGGCCGGGGACACACGCCACCGATGAGCGGCGGATCCAGCAGGCTCGAGTGGTTGGCCACGATCAGCACCGGCCCCTCGGCGGGGATGTGCTCGGCCCCGCGCTCTTCCACGCGGAAGAGCAGCCGCATCAGCGCCAGCGCCACCGGCTTCAGGATGGCGTAGAGCATCTCACGCGCACCGGCGCCGGCGCTCGACCACGTCGGCCATGATGCTGACGACCTGCTCGACGCTCAGCCCGGTGCTGTCCACCTCGATCGCATCGGGCGCCTTGCGCAGCGGCGCCAGCGCTCGGCTCGAGTCCTGCGTGTCGCGGGCGGCGATGTCGCTGCGGGCCGCGTCCTCGGCCAGCTCGATGCCGCGCGCGCGAAGCTCCACCTGCCGCCGGCGCGCGCGCTCGTCCAGCGCGGCGTCGAGGTAGAACTTCACCTCGGCGTCAGGGCACACCACGGTGCCGGTGTCGCGGCCCTCGAGCACGACCCCGCCGGTGGCGGCCAGGCGACGCTGGATCGGCGTGAGCTTGTCGCGCACCACCTCCAGCATCGACAGCCGCGAGGTCAACGCCGCGATCTCCGGCGAGCGGATCTCCTCGGTGACGTCGCGATCGTCCACGATCACACGATCGCCCTCGACGTCGATCTGAACGCGCTTGACGTGCTGCCGCAGGGCCGGGCTGTCGGCCGGGGGAATTCCCGACCGTGCCACCGACCACGCCAGCGCGCGATACATCGCGCCGGTGTCGAGGAGCCGGTAGCCCAATCGCGCGGCCAGCCGCCTGGCCACGGTCCCCTTGCCGGCACCCGCCGGTCCGTCGATGGCGATTATTGGCTCACGGCCGCCCATTGGGCTCTCGGGGGAGCGACCGCAGCTCCGGCTGATTCAAAATGATGGGGGGAGCGAGCGCCGCTCCGGGTGATTTGCTAGTGAGGGGAGCGGGCGCCGCTCCCCCCAAACCCCCCACCGTTTCGAACACGCACGCGGTGCTATGCACCGTCGAGGTGACGACTAACAGCCGGGCGGTGCCACGCCTCGCGCAAATGTTCGGGCCGAGATGGAGAAGCGGTCGCGATTGGTACGTCATGACAGTCGTTCACGCGTCGCCTTGATTTGGGCGAGGTAGGCGGTGAGGGCGGTGCTGTCCGGTGAGGCGATGAGGGCCTCGAGGTGGTCGAGGGCGGCGCGGTACGCGGTCAGGCTGGCGTGGACGGCGGCGCGGTTGGCGGTGAGGATTTCGCGCCAGACGTCGGGGTCGGAGGCGGCGATGCGCGTGGTGTCCTTGAAGCCGCGGGCGGCGATGGCGAGGGCGTCGGGCTCGAAGCGCGCGACCGCGTCGACGAGCGCCCACGCCGCCACGTGCGGCAAATGGCTGATCGCCGCCACCGCGCGGTCGTGCGTCGCGGGGTCGAGCACGACCACGCGCGCCCCGAGCGCGGCCCAGAGTTCCCCCACCCCCTTGGCCGCCGCGGAGTCGGTGGTCTCGGTGGGCGTCACCACCACGGTGGCGCCGGTGAACAGATCCGGGCGCGCCACCGCGTAGCCGCTCTTCTCGGAGCCGGCCATCGGGTGGCTCCCCACGAAGTGGACGTCCGGGCGCGCCGCCGTCAGCCGCCCGGCCGCCTCCACGATCCCGAGCTTCGTGGAGCCGACGTCGGTGATCACGGCTCCCGCCGGCGCCGCCCGCCACACGGCAGCCAGCAACGCCTCGTTGGTGAGCACGGGGGCGGCCAGCACGATGCGGTCGGCGCCGCCGACACCGTCGGCGATATCGGTGGTGGCGCGGTCCAGCGCGCCGTCGCGGACGGCGGGGGCGAGGCGGGCGAGGTCACGACCGACGCCGACGATCTCGCGCGCGAGCGCCTGCGCCCGGACCGCCTTGGCGAGCGAGCCGCCCAGGAGCCCGACGCCGAGGATCGCCAGCCGCTCGATCACGTCGCGTTCTTCCCCAGCACTTTGCGAAGCGCCTTGACGAGCCGCCGGTTCTCCTGCGGCGTCCCGACGGTGATCCGCAGCGCCGACTCCATGCCGAACGGCGTGAGGGGGCGGACGATGACGCCCTCCTTGAGCAGCCGTTGATAGATGTCGGAGGCGCTGCGGCCGACGTCGACCAGGATGAAGTTGGCGCGGGAGGGCACGTACTTCACGCCGAGCGCGTTGAACTCGTCGTAGAGGTAGTGCCGCCCGGCCTCGATCATTCGCACGCACTCCAGGGTGTGGGACTCGTCGTCGAGCGCGGCCAGCGCGGCGGCCTGGCCGAGCGCGTTGACGTTGAAGGGCTGGCGGATGCGGTTCATGAGCGCGACCGCGTCGGCGTCGGCGATGCCGTAGCCGACCCGCAGGCCGGCCAGGCTGGCCGCCTTGGAGAACGTGCGGAGGACGACCACCTTCCGGCCCTGCGCGACGTAGGGCAGCATGTCGGGGAAGTCCGGTCCCTGCGCGAATTCCAGGTAGGCCTCGTCGAACACCACGATCGTGCGCTCGGGGATCCGCGACATGAAGTGCGCGACCTCGTCGCCGGTGACGATGGAGGCCGTGGGGTTGTTGGGATTGGCGATGAACACGATCTTGGTCATCGGCGTGATGGCCCGGGCCATCGCCTCCAGATCGATCCGGTAGTCTTTGAGCATCACCATCACCCGGATGCCGCCGGCGGCCTGGACGATCATCGGGTACACGACGAAGGAGGGGTGCGGCACCACCGCCTCGTCCCCCGCCCGGAGGAATGTCCGCACGATCAGCTCGATCAGCTCGTTGGAGCCGTTGCCGAGCACGACCTGGTCGGGGCTGACGTCGTGCTTGTGCGCGACCGCCTGCCGCAGATAGTAGCCGCTGCCGTCGGGATAGCGGTTGAGCTTGGCGAGCTGGGCGGTGATGGCCTTCTGCACGCGATCGGAGGGGGACAGCGGGTTCTCGTTCGAGGCCAGCTTGATGGCGTCGTGGATGCCGAGCTCGCGCTCCAGCTCCTCGACGGGCTTGCCCGGCTCGTAGGGGGCGATCCCGAGGATGTGCT
>JBKOZA010000066.1:0-3939 GCA_046725675.1 Candidatus Methylomirabilota bacterium | reverse complement strand
GTGATCAGGGCGACGCGCTTGAAGCCCCGCTCCTTGGCCCAGCGGGTCCACATCTGGCAGCGGTCGGGGTCGATCACGTGGGTGCGGAACGTGTAGTTCAGGTGCTTCTCGGTGAGGCTCTTGGCCGAGGCCTGGGTCAGGAAGAGCGGGACCTGGAATTGCTCGGCCAGCACCTGCACCGCCGTCGCCACCGAGCTGTGGAACTGGCCGACCACCGCCACCACCTGATCCTGGGTGGCGAGCTTGCGCAGGCCGGCCGAGCCCTTCTCGGGCGTGCCGGAGTCGTCCTCGATGACCAGCTCGATCTTGCGGCCGCCGAGCACCCCGCCGCGGGCGTTGATGTCCTCGGCCGCCATCTTGGCGCCGCGCGCGATCAGCTGCCCGGCGGCGGCGTCGCCCGGCGGGGACAGTGGCGTCAGCACTCCCAGTTTGACCGGCTTCTGAGCGAGCGCGGGTGTCGCGAGGCCGCTCGCCAGCAGCGCGAGCAGGAGCGTGACGAGTACCGTGAACGGACGGCGTGTCTCCATCGCGGGCCTCCGGGGGGCGGCAGAGTGTCGGCGGGAAAAGTTAGCACAGGCTGTGAGACAATCCCCGGCCAAACATGGCCACGCCTGGGGCATCGTCGCGCGCGCGGCCGCTTCCGGGAGCCGCTGGCCTGAGCCTGCTGGCCGCCCGCGGGCTCACCAAGCGGTTCGGGGGCCTCGTCGCCGTCGACGGCCTCGAGCTGAACGTCGGCGCCGGTGAGATCCGCGGCCTCATCGGTCCCAACGGCTCCGGCAAGACCACGACCATCAACGTGCTGTCCGGCCTCTACCGAGCGGACGCCGGCGAGGTTCACCTGGGGGGCGAGCGCATCGATCGGCTGCGTCCGCATCAGATCGCCGCGCGCGGGGTGGCCCGCACGTTCCAGATCGCCAAGCTGTGGGGCAATATGACCGTGCTCGAGAACGTCCTGGTGCCGGCCCTGGCCGAGCACGAGCGAGGCGCCGGCCGCCCGACCGCCGAGATCCTCGAGCGCGCCCGGTGGCTCCTGGCGTTCGTGGGCCTCGACCGTCTGAGGCACGCGCTCGCCAAGGAGCTGTCCGGGGGCCAGGGCATGCTCCTGCAGATCGCGCGTGGGCTCATGGTGCATCCGATCCGCCTCTTCCTGATGGACGAGCCGTTTGCCGGCGTGCACCCCACCATCAAGGACACGATCATGGAGACGATCGTGACGATGAACCGCGAGGAGGGGGTGACCTTCCTGATCGTCTCGCACGAGATGGGGACACTCCGCCGCCTCTGCCCGCGGGTGTCGGTGATGCACGAGGGACGGCTCATCGCCGAGGGCTCGTTCGAAGAGGTGGCCAACCACGCCGTCGTGCTCGAGGCATACCTGGGGGCCTGACGATGGCGCTGCTCGAGCTGGACGGGATCGTGGCGGGTTACGTCGCCGAGATCGACATCCTCAATGACCTCCGGCTCACGGTGGCGCCGGGGTCGATCACCGGCGTCATCGGACCGAACGGCGCCGGCAAGTCGACCCTGCTCAAAACCATCTTCGGCTTTCTCCATCCGCGCCGCGGCCGCATCGCGTTCGACGGGCGGGCGATCGAGACCCTGGCCCCTCACGCGGTGAAACGTCTGGGAGTCGGCTACGTGCCCCAGGGGACCAACATCTTCCCCCAGCTCACGGTGCACGAGAACCTGCAGCTCGGCGCCTGGGTGTTCCGGCGGGATGCGGCACGGGTGGCGCGGATGCTCGCGAGCGCGTACGCGGCCTTCCCGCGCCTCGCCGAAAAGCGCGGCCTGCGCGCCACCGCGCTCTCCGGGGGCGAGGCCAAGATGCTGTCGATCGCCAAGGAGCTGGTGACCGAGCCCCGGCTGCTGCTCGTCGACGAGCCGTCGGCGGGCCTGTCGCCCAAGATCGCCGAGCAGGTCTACGCCCAGCTGGTGGCCGCCCGCGGCGCCGGCCTGACCATCCTGCTCGTCGATCAGAACATCGCCAAGGCGGTCGAGATCTCCGACTACCTCTACATGCTCGAGATGGGACAGGTGCGCCGCGAGGGGCCGCGCCGAGCCTTCGCCGACCAGCTGCGCGAGATCATCCGCGACGCCCTGCTCGGAGTGTGAGGCTGGGCTCGCCCGCGCGCCGCCTCGCCTGCGGCCTCGTCGCCTACGCCGGCCTGGCCTGGCTGCCGTGGGTCGTGTCGGAATACCAGACCCACGTGCTGACGACGTGCCTGTACTACGTGGTGCTGGCCGTCGGCTGGAACCTCCTGGCCGGCTACACCGGCCAGTTCTCGCTCGCGCATCACACCTTCGCCGCCGTCGGCGCCTACACCTCGGCGCTGCTCGTCCTCTACCTTCGTGTGCCCTTGCTCGTCGGCATCGTGGCCGGCGTAGTGGTGGCGGCCGCGGCGGGCTGGGGGCTGGGCACCCTCTGCTTGCGAATGCGCGCCATCTACCTGGCGCTGGCCACGTGGGCCTTCGCCGAGTCGGTGCGCCTCCTGGTGACCGTCGAGTACCAGGTCACGCGAGGCGATCTCGGCCTGGCCACGCCGTTTCTCTTCGGCACCCCGCGCTCGAAGGGCTACTACCAGGTCTTCCTCGCCGTGGCGATCGTGGCCGTGCTGGCGGCGTGGCAGATCGTGCACTCGCGGGTCGGCGTCTACATGCGGGCGATCCGGGACGACGAGGAGGCGGCGGCGGTGATGGGCGTGGATACCTTCAAATGGAAGCGCGTCGTCTTCGCGGTGTCGGCCGTATTCGCGGCGACGGCCGGCGGCATCCAGGGACACTACGTCGGCCTGCTCTCGCCCACGCCCATGAAGTTCAACGAGATGGCCATGATCGTCGTCATGGTGATCGTGGGCGGCCTCCGCACGTTCGCCGGCCCCGTGCTCGGCGCCGTGTTCACCGAGCTGCTGTTCGAGTGGCTGCGGGCCTGGGGCGAGGTGCGGATGGTGCTGTTCGCGCTCCTGGTGATCGTGGTGGCGCGCGCCTATCCGGCCGGATTGACCGGACTGCTGGGGGCCGTCGTCCGTCGGCTGGCTGCGCGCGTGCCCCGGCTGGCGCCGCTCCTCACGCCCCGCCGGCTGGGAGACTGACGCGGGTCAGCGTCGGGTCCACTCCTTGAGCGCGGTCTCGTCGACTTCGACGCCCAGCCCCGGACCGTCCACGGCGAGGATGCACCCGTCGGCGTAGCGGACGGGAGCGCGGACGACGTCGCCCGTCAGCAGCAGCGGGCCGAACAGCTCGCAGCCCCAGGTCACCGGCGGCGCCGCCAGCGCGGCCTGCAGGTAGGCGGCGGTGCCCAGCGAGCTCTCGATCATGCAGCCGACGTAGCAGCCGAGGCCGGCCGCCTCCGCGATGCGGGCGATCGCCATCGTCGGCGCCAGCCCCGCCGACTTGGTCAGCTTGAGGGCGACGATCGACACGCCGCCGCGCCGGGCGATGGCCAGGGCGTCCTGTGGCGAGCCGCACGACTCGTCGGCCATGATCGGCACGCTCACGCTGCGGGCGATCTCGGCGAGGCCGTCCAGGTCCCAGCGCGGCACCGGCTGCTCGACGAAGTCGAGGTCGAACGGCTCCATCGCCCGGATCGCCCGCAGCGCGGTCGGCCGGTCCCAGCCCTGGTTGGCGTCCACGCGGAGCCGGACCGCAGAGCCGACCGCCTCGCGAATCGCCCGCACGCGGGCGACGTCCTCGGCCACCGGAAGCGCGGCCGTCTTGATCTTGAAGATGCGATGGCCGCGCTCCACGAGGTCGCGCGCCTCGGCCAGCTCGGCGTCGGCGTCGCCCACGGCCAGCGACCACGACAGCGGCACCCGGTCGCGCACGCGCCCGCCCAGCAGTCGGTGCACCGGCACGCCCAGCGCGCGCCCGTTGAGATCCCACAGCGCCATCTCCACCGCGGCGCGGGCGAACGGATTGCCCTGCACGCGCCTGGCCATCTCC
>JBKOZA010000065.1:0-1180 GCA_046725675.1 Candidatus Methylomirabilota bacterium | reverse complement strand
CCGACCGACTCCAGGCGCGGGCGGATGCGCTCGGTGAGCAGCCCGACCTTCTGGAGGTTGGCGAGCAGCGTGCCGTGCAGGTCCTTGCGGAAGAGCTTGCGGAAGTGCGAGCCCTCGGCCCCGGCCGCGCGCTCGCGCCGGTGGGCGTGGATGGCCTTGATCTCGGCGTCGCCGAAGCCGAGGTCGCGGAAGACGGGCTCGGGGAACTGCCCGGTGAGCGTCTTCACCAGCGCGAAGTGGGTGATCTCCTCGAGCTCGGTCTTCTCGGCGTCGCTCATCTCGCCGATGACCTCCGGCAGGCTGAGCATCCCGAAGCCCATGTGGCGGGACTCGTCCTGCAGGATGAAGCGGCAGATCTGCTTGAGCAGCGGATCCTTGGAGGTCTCGGCCAGCATCCGGAACAGCGCCACCGCGAAGGTCTCGGCCACCAGCTGCAGGCCGATGGTCTTGACCGTCCACCGCGAGTCGGACAGCAGCGTGTCGAACAGCTCGCGCTCGAAGTCCGGCAGCGGGTAGCGCAGCCCCCCCAGCCGCTCGGTGACGTAGCGGTTGAGCACCTCGTTGTGGCGAGCCTCGTCGACCACCTGGGTGGCCTGGAAGAACTTGGCGTCGGGCCCCGACACGCACTCCACCAGCTGGCTGCACAGCAGCATGGCGCCGTGCTCGCCGTAGAGCAGCACGCCCAGCCGCCAGCTGGCGAAGCGTCGGTTCAGCTCGCCCCGCTCATCGGCAGTCAGGCGGTCCCAGAACGGGGTGCCGTAGATGTCGAGCATCTCGTCGGCCAGCACGCCCTGGCCGATGTCGAACGGCTGGGTCCAGTCGACGTCCCGCGAGGCGTTCCACTGGTCGCGCTTGGCCTTCTCGTAGAGACCCCGGAGATCGGGGGCCTCCACCGGATAGGCGTGCTCGAACAGCGTGTCGTGGCGGGCGGGCACCGGATGGTTCTGGACGGGCATTGGCCTTTCCTTTGCGGTTCAGTTCCTGAACTGACGAGTTATACTAGGACCAGGAGACCACGCGTGTCAAGGGACACCTCGCTGCCGCCGACCCGGGCCGCCGTGCTCGACGAGATCGTCCGGGCCGCCGCCGCCGCCTTCGGAGACGTGGGCTACCGCACCGCCACCCTGGAGACGATCGCCGAGCGGGCGGGGCTGTCCAAGGTCACGCTCTACCGCTACGT
>JBKOZA010000064.1:0-5679 GCA_046725675.1 Candidatus Methylomirabilota bacterium | reverse complement strand
GACAGCACGAAGCGCGAGCGCTTGCCGACGGTGTCGATGCAGCGCTTCACCTCGGCCTCGATCTCCGCCTTCGTGGCCCGCTCGAAGATGGTCACGTCCACGTTGCCGATGCCGACCACGCCGTGCTGGTTGCCGAGCGTCACGAGCTTGTCGAGCTGGTCGACCTTCAGGGTGGGGTCGGCCTGCTGGTCGAGGTCGATCGTGATGGCGACGAAGCCGACGTCGACCAGGTCCTCGTGGATCTGGTGGGTGGTGCCGCAAATGTGGACCGTGGTGCCGACCTTCTTGGCCTTGAAGTAATTCACCAGGTCCTGGTGGTACGGCTTGATGAACTCGCGGTACGTGTCGGGCCCGACCAGCGAGCACGAGGCCGTGGGGTCGGTGTAGCTGAGGCCGATTTTCGTGGCGAGCACGGCGTCGCCGAAGCGCTTGGCGTACTCGGTGGAGAAGCGCATCAGCTCGTGGACGAACTCGGGGTCGTCGATCGTGTCAAGGCACATCAGCTCCGGGTTGCGCAGCAGCATGGCGATCGTCCACGGCCCCACCAGCACCGCGCCGAGCCCGCTGGGGAACCTGGCCGCCGATAGCGCCTCGCACTGCTCGAGGAACGCCGGGAGCCGACCGTCGCGGTGGGGGTCGGGCACCTCCAGCCGCGCCAGCTCGCCCTTGTCGTCCTGCAGCACGTGCCGGTCGATCGAGGGCACGACGTAGTCCGAGTACTTCACGCGGCAGCCGAGGGCTTCGGCCTCCTTCGCGAGATCGTTGAAGGCGATCATGATATCTGGCTGATATCGCTCGTAGTAATTGAGCATCGCCTTGACGGCCTTCGTGGGGTTGGTGCAGTACTCCTCGATGGAGAGACCGTCCAGACAGCCAGCGAACGAGCCGGCGATCGGATAGGCCGGCACGTAGTCGGCGAACTGCCCCTTGTAGGCGGCGACGACGCGGTCGCGTCCGGTCATGTGACTCTCCTCACGCCGGGGTGGCCGGCCGCAGGGCGTTCAGCGTGAACTCGAGCTCCTCGACGGAGAGGCCCGGTCGAAGCAGCAGGATCGGCAGCTCGGCGCCGGCGGCGTGCCAGCCCGCCAGGCGCTGGCGGGCCTGGGACGGCGTCCCGAACACGATCAGCTCTTCGAGTAGTCTCTCAGCATCGGACGGGACCGCTCCGGCGAACTTCGGCGTGTTGGCAGCCAGAACCGACTCGACTTCCTGGGCGAAGCCCTGGCGCGCGAGGGACTGGCGGTAGAGCGTTCCCATGCTCACCAGGTAGAACGCGACGAACCAGGCGGCACCCTCGCGCGCCTTGCCGGGGTCGTCGGCGACCACCGCGGGCACCGACGGGCACACGCGCGGCAATCGCTCCGGGTGTCCGGCCCGCGCCGCCCCTTCGCGCAACTGCTCGCGACCGCTGGCGAGCTGAGAGCGCGGATACATGAACGGCACCCAGCCGTCGGCCAGCTCTCCGGCCAGTCGCACCGACTGCTCGCCGAGCGCGGCCAGGTAGATCGGCAGGTCCGGCACCGGCGGGACGTTGAGCTTGAGCGGCCGGGCGCCGGTCGTCACGGCCAACGGGACGCGCTCGCCGCGCAGCAGGGCACGCACCTGCTGCAGCGTGCGCCGCATGCGGCCGACCGGCGCCGTGAACGGCACGTCGTGCAGGCCCTCCGCGAGTTGCGGCGTGCTGGCTCCCAGGCCGAGCACGAATCGCCCCCGCGATACCGAGGCGAGCGTGACGGCGGCCATGGCCAGCGTGGCGGGGCTGCGGTTCCAGACGCCGAGAATACCGGTGCCGAGCGTGATGCGCTCCGTCTTCGTGGCGGCTTCGGCCAGGACGACCGTGATGTCGTACGCCCAGGTCTCCGGCAGGAAGTAGCCGTCGAAGCCCAGGCGGTCGGCGGCGACGGCCGTCGAGACGAGCACCTCCCGACGGTTCTCGAGCGGCATCAGCGAGACAGCGACCCGGGGCTGGTCCACGGCGCGCGTATTCTACTCCGCCTCGCGCGGGGTCGCGGCCTGTGCTACAGGTGCAGCGTGCGACGCGCCCGGCGTGCGGTCCTCCTCGCGGCTCTGCTGCTGGCAGCCCGGCCGGCTGCAAGCCAGGCGCAGGTCTTCCTGGCCTCGCAGTCACACCCGGAGTTCGCGATCGGTCCGCTGTTCGTCGTCACCCAGGTGAAGCCCGAGCTGACTCCGATCACGGTGACCCTGTCGTGGAGCCTGGCCGTTCCGGCCAAAGTTCGCGCCGCCGACATCAGGCAGGACCTCTTTCTCCTGTGGCCCACGGAGGTGGTGGAGGCGACGGCGTCGGGGCCGGTCGACGCGACGCTGGCCCGCGAAGTGACCGACCGGGGGTTCACGGTGATCGCCAGCGGTCGGCTGGCTCTGGGCACGCGCGATCGCCTCCAGATGGGCACCGGCGTTCCGCCCACGGCGCTGCCCGAGCAAGCGTCGTTCGTGACGTTCACGCGCAGCGCGGGACCGGCGGTCTCGCTCGGGGCGGGCACGTACGTGAAGATCCCGTGGACGTCGAAGCTCGCTGACCCGCTGGCGGTCACCGTGCTGTCGCTGACCACGCGCGGGTTGGTGACGCCGAAACCCGCCACGTGGTTCGAGGAGACGTTCTGGGGCCGCCGCTGGGTGCTGACGACCGGCTTCGGCGACATCGGCTCGCCGGCCTCGCCGATCTTTCCCCTCTACTTCGAACACCGCGACCGGCTGGTCCGCCTCGGGCGGGAGTTCGGCGTGGTCGTCGCGACCTTCTCGGACGCCGAGCACCTGCGCATCGAGGCGATCGCGCCCACCAACGCGACGCGACGGCCGAGCCGGCTGCGAACGGGGGCCGAGGTCGTCACGCTCGCGCTGGCGCCGACCGAAGGCGTCACCCCGCAGCTGCTGAACGTGCAGTTCAGCTACTTCGCGGGAATGATCGCCTGGCGGCCGATCGTCGTCTCGGTCGTCCTGCTGGCGCTCGGCAACCTGGCCGGCTTCATCCTGCTGAGCCGGGACGTCAGCCATTTCCTGCGCAAGCGGCTGGCGCTGCGGGGCGGCGGCGAGCCCGAGTTCGCGCGTGCCGCCGGCGCCGCCTTGCCCCGAGCGTTCGCCGATCGGATCACGCCCGGCAGCACCACCGAGGCGGAGGTCGTCGGGCTGTGCGGTCGTCCCGACGAGGAGCACCACCGCCGCGGCCCCGGCGCGCGGCGCACGCTCGTCTACCGCGGCGCGCGCCGGCTGCCGAGCCGCCGCCTCGCGCTGGGGCCGCTGGCCACCGTGCGCCACTGGGAGGACGAGTACCACGACCTCGAGGTCGAGCTCGACGGCGACCGCGTCACCGCCGTGCAATCACGGGTGCGCCGGCAGCGCGTGAAGGGCTGAGCCGCTACCCGCGGGCGGCGCGCTCGTCGGCCGTCGTGGCCAGGCGCTCCTGAAGCCGCTCGCGGAGCCGGGCCACGACCTGCGGCGGCGCCGTCTCCGGCGAACCGGCCCTGAACGGCGGCTGCGGATCGTACTCGATCCCGAGTTGGATGGACTGCGCGACCTCGTCGCCGGCGATCCGCGCGGCCAGCGTCAAGGCCATGTCGATCCCCGACGACACGCCGGCGGCGGTGACGATCTTGCCCTGCACGACCACGCGCTGGAGCGTCGGCCGCGCGCCGAGCTCGCGGAGCTGCTCGAGCGCCACCCAGTGCGTGGTGGCCTCGAGCCCGTTCAGCACACCGGCGGCGCCGAGCAGGAGCGAGCCGGTGCAGACCGACGTGGTCCACTGGCTCGTCTCGTGCGCGGCCCGGATCCAGTCCAGCAGCGGGTTGGGCGTCATCAGCGCCCGGGTGCCGAAGCCGCCGGGGACCATGATGATCTCCGGGCGCGGCACGGCCGACAGCGGCTCGTCGGCCAGGAGGGTGAGCTGCCGGTTGTCGGTCCGGTAGGGGCCGGGCGTCACCGCGACGAAGCGCACGCGCGCGCCCGGCAGGCGCGAGAGCACTTCGTAGGGGCCGATCGCGTCGAGGGCGGTGATCCGGTCGAACAGCGGAATGGCGATGTCCATCGACTCTCCTTGCGGCCTTCAGAAGGCCATGGCGCCGCCGCGGGGCGCGGCGCGGAAGTGGTGACGATACTGACCCGGGGCGACCCGCAGGACGCGCCGGAACGCGCGGTGCATCGTCTCGACGCGCCCGAAGCCGCAGGCCTCGGCGACGGCGGCCACGGTGCGCGTCGTGCCCTCCAGCAGTCGCCGGGCGGCCTCGACTCGCTGGGCCTCCACGTAGACGGCCGGGGTGACGCCGACCTCACGACGGAACACGCGGGCGAAATTGCGCGGGCTCATGCCGCCGCGGAGGGCCAGCGCCTCCACCGTGCAGTCGCCGTCGGGATGCTCGGCGATCCAGCCCTGGAGCTCGCGCAGCCGGTCCCGCTCGGCGAGCTGCGCGGAGAGCTGCACGCTGAACTGCGACTGGCCGCCCGGCCGGCGCAGGAACATCACGAGCCAGCGCGCGACGGTCAGCGCGAGGTTGCGTCCCAGGTCCTCCTCGACCAGCTGCAGCGCCAGGTCCATCCCGGCCGTGATCCCGGCCGAGGTGTACACGCTGCCGTCGCGGACGAAGATCGGATCGCGCTCGACGCGCACGGCGGGAAACCGGCGCTGCAACGCGTCGCACGTCGCCCAGTGTGTGACGGCGCGCCGGCCGTCCAGCACCCCGGCCTCGGCCAGCAGGAAAGCGCCACTGCAGACCGAGGCGACGCGTCGAGCGCGCCGGGCGGTGCGCCGGATCCACGCGACGAGCCGCGGGTCGCGCACGTGGGGCCGGGTGCCGGGCCCGCCGGCGACGATCAGCGTGTCGACGGGACCTCTGGCCCGGGCGAGGCTGCGGTGGGGCACGAGCGACAGCCCTCCCGAGGTCGCGATCGGCCCGGGCGCCGGGGCCACCAGCGACAGCGCGTAGCGCGGCGCCCGGGGATCGCCCACGCGGTTGGCGATCGCGAACACCTCCCAGGGGCCGGTGACGTCGAGCGCCTGGGCGTCGGGGAACGCGAGCACCCAGACGCGCCGCGGCCCCGAGGTCGGCACCAGCCGCAACCCCACGCTCGCCGTCCGCTCCGGCATGACGCGAGGATGCCCCGGCGGCCACGTGGCCGCAATGCCATTGTGATGGCGAATCCTGCCATGCGATCCGGGCCCGGTGACGCCGCCCCGCCCGGCGGCGGAGTACAATCGCGGCGGCGATCACGGGCGCGGCGACTGGCGCGCCCTGGAGGAGCGAGCGCATGATCAAGCCGTATACCGCGGTCGGTCTCGTCCCCACCGTGCGCGGCATCCGCAAGCGGAAGGACATCAAGCTCAACCTGGACCATCTCGGTCACCTCGTGAAGGCGGCCTCGTGGCTGTCGAGCCTCGACATTCCCGTTCGCCTCATCGCCTTCCCCGAGGGCGCCCTGCAGGCGTTCAACGACGAGGTCCTCGACCTCGACCACGTGACGTTCGCCCGGGAGTGCGCCATCGACATTCCCGGCGAGGAGACGGAGGAGCTCGCCAAGATCGCCCGGGAATACGGCGCCTTCGTGATGGCCCAGGCCAAGGCGCGGCACCCCGACCTCAAGGACCGCTACTTCAACGTCGGCTTCGTCATCAATCCCCGTGGCAAGCTCGTCCTCAAGCATTACAAGGTCTCGCCGCTGTTCCCGGTCGAG
>JBKOZA010000063.1:0-3957 GCA_046725675.1 Candidatus Methylomirabilota bacterium | reverse complement strand
GCGAGGAACTCGGGCACCGTCTTCCACGGGGCGTCGGCCTTGACGGCGAGCAGCGGATACCAGGACACCAGATTGATCACCGGGATGTAATCGTCCGGCGTCCGGTACGGCAGCTCCAGCACCTGGGGCTGGATGACCAGGTTGGAGATCGGCATGATGCCGACCGTGTAGCCGTCGGCCTTGGACCGGATCACCTCGCTGGCGCCGATCGAGCCCCCCGCCCCCGGCCGGTTCACCACGGCCAGCCCCTTCGGGAACTTCTTCTTCATCCCCTCGGCGAGCGCACGCAGCGTGACGTCAGCCAGCCCCCCGGCCGGATACCCGACGATCGCCGTGACCGGCCGATCCGGATACTCCGCCGCTGCCGGGCTCACCACCGCCAGCACCACGACCATCGCCGCCACCAGACCCCGCATGCACGCCTCCCGACACAAATTGCTCGGCAGTCTATTCGCTAACCCCCACCTGATCAACAGAAGGGTCAGCCGAGGAGGTAGGCGCAATCGGAAGCTCGACGACACTCGCGGCGACATCTCGACCTCGACATGTTCGAGCGCCGGCTTTGCCGGCGCAATCTTATCCGGGGAGGAGGCAGCGAAGAGCGCGCCGGCAGGCGTGCGACGAGCGTCGGAAGGGGGGCAGAGCCCCCCTCCGAGTCACTCGCGGCACGCCCGAAAATCGAGGTAGTCGCCGGCGGCGGTGGACTTCGTGTCGTCGGCGTCGGTGAGGACTGCGATGCCGCCGGGGCGGGGCGTCTCGGACTCCTTGAAGGCGGCCTTCCACTCGTCGCGCACGTTCACGCGTTCCTGCACCCACACGTCCTTCGCGGCCGGCGGCCCCGTGCGAAGGACGCGCACCTGCGTGAGGCCGGTATTGGACGACAGGCGCGTGCCCACCGGGACCTTCTCGCTCCAGATGTACTTCACGGTCTTCGGCCCCCGCACCTTGGAGTACGGGACCGCCATGTAGACGGCCAGCGCGCTGTCGTTGGTGGCCGACTCACGCTCGTCGCTCCCCCGGGGGAACTCGCGCGGCCGCCACGACCACGCCAGCACCGGGTGCGTGGCCAGGTTCCAGTGCTCCGTCGCGCGGCCGGCCTGGATGCCGAGGCCCTTCGACGTCGCCGCCAGGAAGCGTCGGCCGCCTTCCTCACGCACGCGATAGACGTCCTTGCCCTCGTCCTTGCGGACCTCCCAGCCGACCGGAAACTCGCCGATCTTGGATGCCGAGAAGTCGTCGAGAACGATGCAGTCGGCCGGGGCCGGCTGGGCGGCTCGCGCCGCCATCAGGGCAGCAGCCACGAGTAGCGAGAGGATGACCAAACCGCGCACACGGTCGGAGGAGAGCAAGCGCCGGGCCAGCGGCCGCGCGGCCACCACGCTAGCGCCCGCGGCGCCACCACTGGTGCACGAGGTTGTCCACCACCTCGCCGAGCTGGCCGATGGTGCGGCACTCGCGCACGATGTCGCAGGACGGCGCGTAGAGCGGCATGACGCTGTCGCCGATCCCCCAGCCCCACTGCCCCTCGGGGTTCAGCCAGATGATGCCCTTGACGCGCTCGCGGATGAGACGCAGCGCCCACGCCTGGGGGTCGTTGTAGTTGTTCCGGGCGTCGCCCAGCAGCAGGATCGTGGTCTTGCGGTCGAGCGACTCCAGCTCGGAGTTCGCGAAGCGGCTGAAGGCGTACCCGAAGTCGGAGCGACAGTGGTAGTCGACCGGCGCCCCCTTGAGCGCCCACTCGATGGCCCGCTCGACCGGATACGTGGCGAACGCCTGGGTGACCTCGGCGATCTCCGACACGAACACGTAGGAGCGCACGCGGCTGAAGCACTCCTGCAGGCTCCACACGAGCTGCAGCATGAACCGCGAGGCGTTGCGCACCGAGTCGGAGACGTCGCAGATCGTGATGAGCTTGGGCTTCTCCCGGTGCCGGCGCTTGAGGAAGATCTCCATGGGCACGCCGTCGTACGAGAGGCTCTTGCGCATCGTCCGCCTCGAGTCGATCCGTCCCCGCTGCTCCTGTCGCTGGCGCAGAGCCAGGGCGTCCTTGATGCGCCGGGCCAGCTTGGCGACCACGTTCTTCATCTGCGCGACCTCGTCCGGGGTCAGCGCGAACAGCGGCTTGTCGGCGAGGACCTCGCGGGTGAGGCGCTCACCCGCCCGGTACGCGCGCCGCTCCAGCTCGCGCTGCACGTGCTGGCGGATCATGCGGCGGAACGCCTCCAGCCGGAGCTCCAGGTAGTTCCGCATGCGCGCGAGCTGTCCGGGGTCGAGGCCCCGCGCCTCCAGCATCTGCATGATCTTCTCGATGTCGCGCTCGATCGCCGACCAGTCGAACTGGTCGGAGATCCGCCGGCTGAAGAATCCCACCTGCAGGAAGTACATCAGCCGCTCCAGGCCGGCGTTCTGGCTGCCGGAGCGGATCGCCATCTCCATCTCGCTGCCCTGCCCACGCATGAGCAGCTCGGTCAGCTCGTCGAGGTCCAGGTCCTCGTCGCCCATCAGGCGGTCGAGCTGGTCCTGGATCCGGGGATCCTGGGGACCCAGCGCCTTCTTGAGCCCTTCGCCGAGCGCCTCGAGGTCGAGGAAGTAGAGGTTGAAGATGCGCTCGAAGGTCTCGTGGTCGCGCGCCTCCTTCACCAGGGTCGCCGCCAGCGTGGCCTTGAACGTCTCGCGGTCGGTGAGCCCGACCTCGGAGCTGGCGGTCAGGGCGTCGAGCGCCTCCGCCGTCGAGATCCGCAGCTCCGCCCGCCGCAGGTCGCCGATGAACTCGAGGATTCTTTCTTCCATCTTATTCGCCGTCGGAGCGCCTGCGCAGGGCTCCGGCGCTCGACGGTCGGCGAATCGACCCGCGAGAGACGATCCCCTCCCCGGCGTCGGAGCGTCTGCGCAGAGCTCCGGCGCTCGACGGTCGGGCGGTCGACCCGTGAGGCATCAGGTCGTGGTCTCCGCCAACACCTTGTCGAGCGCGCCTTTCACGCGTTCCAGGTCCTTCTCGTACTTGAGCAGCATGGTCAGGGTGGACTCGACGAGCGCGGGGTCGAGGGTCTTGGCGTTGAGGATGACCAGGGACCGCGCCCAGTCGATCGACTCGGACACCGACGGCGGCTTGCGCAGCTCCATCGCGCGGATCTTCTGGACTGCGGCCACGACCGCGCGGGCCAGCTGTTCGGGAGCCTCGGGCACCTTGAGCCGGATGATCTCCAGCTCGGCGGTGGGCGACGGAAAGTCGATGAACAGGTGCAGGCAGCGGCGCTTGAGACCGTCGCTGAGCTCGCGCGCGTTGTTCGAGGTGAGCACGACCAGCGGCACGTGCCGGGCCTTCACCGTCCCCAGCTCGGGGACCGAAACCTGGAAGTCCGACAGGACCTCGAGCAGGAATGCCTCGAACTCCGGCTCGGCCTTGTCGATCTCGTCGACCAGCAGCACGACCGGGTCGTCGGCGCGGATGGCCTGCAGCAGCGGGCGCGGCGACAGGAACCGGTAGGAGAAGAAGGCGTCGTCCTGCCCGGCGATGCGCGAGACCGCCTCGGGCAGCGAGGGAGCGTCGGCGATCAGCTCGCCGATGCGCTCGCGGAGCAGCTGGGTGTAGAGCAGCTGCTTGGCGTACTTCCACTCGTAGAGCGCCTTGCCCTCGTCGAGCCCCTCGTAGCATTGCAGGCGGATGAGGGCGCGCCGGGTGACGTCGGACAGGGTCTTGGCCAGCTCGGTCTTGCCGACGCCGGCCGGGCCCTCGATGAGCACCGGGCGGCCCATGCGCGCCGCCAGGAACACGACGGTGGAGATGCGACGATCAGCGATGTAGCGCGCCGCCCGGAACCGCTGCTGGACGTCTTCGACGGACTCGAACATGCCGGCTCCTTCGTCGCCCAGGGTGAATGCCGGTTCATTGTACCCGAAGGCGCCGGGGCGCCGGGCTCAGCGGCTGCGGCCGCCGCCAACGGATCATGCGCTCGC
>JBKOZA010000062.1:0-2117 GCA_046725675.1 Candidatus Methylomirabilota bacterium | reverse complement strand
GCTCTCCGCCTGGATGGTCCACCAGGCCAACGCACGCCCGAGCCTCGACGGGCTCAAGGTCGGCGGTCACCAGGCCTCGTCGGCGTCGGTCGTGAGCCTGCTGACGGCCCTCTACTTCGAGGCGCTCCGCCCGGGGGACGTCGTTGCGGTCAAGGCTCACGCGGCCCCGGCGTTCTACGCGATCCAGTACCTGCGCGGGCGCCTCGACGCCGACGAGGTGCGGAGCCTGCGCGCATTCGGCGGCTTGCAGGCCTACCCGAGCCGGCGCAAGAACCCCTCTGTGGTGGATCTGTCGACGGGATCCATGGGCCTGGGCGCGGTCGCGGCGACGTTTGGCGCTCTGGCCGGACGCTATCTGGTCGATCATGGCGGCCGCCAGGTCCCCGAGCGCGTCGTGGTGATGGTCGGCGACGCCGAGCTCGACGAGGGCAACGTCTGGGAAGCGCTCGGCGAAGAGGTCGTCCGACGGCTGGGGAACGTGCTGTGGATCGTGGACGTCAACCGGCAGAGCCTCGACCGCATCGTGCCCGATGCTCGGCCCCGCCAGACCGCCGAGACGTTTCGTGCCAGCGGCTGGCGCGTCGACGAGCTGCGGTGGGGCCGGCGGCTGCAGGCGTGCTTCGCCCGGCCCGGCGGCGGGCGGCTGCGGGCGCGCCTGGAAGCCGTGTCCAACGCCGAATACCAGCGCTTGCTGCGGCTGCCGGGCGGCTCGCTCCGCAAGACGCTGGTCACCACGACGGACGGCGCCCTCGACCGCGTCCTCGATCAGCTGCTCGCCGACGTCTCCGATGAAGCGCTGCCGGCCCTCGTCGCCGACGTCGGCGGACACGACCTCGCCCTGCTCCTCGACGCCTACGACGCGGCCGCCCGCGAGCGCGACCGGCCGTCGGTCATCCTGGCCTCCACGATCAAGGGCTGGGGGCTCCCGTTCGCGGGTGACCCCCTGAACCACACGATGGTGACGAGCGCGGGCCAGATCGAAGCGCTACGCGCGTCTCTGGGCGTCGAGCCGGGTAGGGAGTGGGAGAGCTTCGGCGCCGGTACGCCGGAGGCCGAGCACGTGGCCACCCTCGCGCCGTTGTTCACGCCGCCTCCGGCAGCCCCGGCGCCGACCGTGCCGGAGTCGCTCGACGAGGCGTATCCGGAGCAGACCTCGACGCAGGAGGCCTTCGGGCGCGCGCTCGCCGCCCTGGGACGCCTTCCCGTCGCCGATGCGATCGTCACCGTGTCGGCCGACGTCGCGGTGACCACTCACCTGGCCGGCTGGATGAACCGCAAGGGCATCTACTTTCCCGACGCCCGTCGCGACGCCTTTGCCGACCTGCCGCAAGCCCTGCGCTGGCGAGAGAGTCCTGACGGTCAGCACATCGAGCTCGGCATCGCCGAGCACGATCTGTTCCTGGCGCTGGCGGCGCTGGGCCTCACCGCCGAGCTGTCGGGTGCGCCGCTGCTGCCGATCGGCACGCTGTACGACCCGTTCGTGACCCGCGGGCTCGACGCGCTCTATCACGCCCTCTATTGCGGCGCGCGGTTCATCGTCGTAGCCACCCCGTCGGGCATCAGCCTGGCGCCTGAAGGCGGCGCCCATCAGTCGGTCATCACGCCAGGTATCGGCCTCACGCTCCCTGACCTGGCGTACTACGAGCCGGCGTTCGCCGGCGAAGTCGAGTGGATCCTCCTGGCCGGGTTGCGCGCGGTGGCCGAGCGTCGGGAGAGTCTCTACCTGCGCTTGAGCACGGCGCCGGTCGACCAGCGCCTGGCCCCGCCCTCGACCGCCGAGCACCGGGCGGCTGTTCTGGCCGGCGGCTATCGACTGCTCGACGGGAGGTCGAAGCCGGGCTGGAGTGCCGACGCCGCCATCCACCTCTTCGCCGTCGGCGTGACGGTGCCCGCGGCCGTCGAGGCCGCGGGCCGCCTGGTCGAGCGAGGAGCATTCCCATCCGTGTTCGTCGTCACCAGCCCCGACCGTCTCTACCGTGGCCTGCGACAGCCCCGTCCCTACCTCGAGACCATGGTCGCGCCCGAGGAGGAGGACGTGCCCGTGGTCTCGGTTCTCGACGGCCACTCGCACGCCCTGTCCTTCCTGGGTGGCGCGCTGGGGGCTTCACAGCTGGCCC
>JBKOZA010000061.1:0-3428 GCA_046725675.1 Candidatus Methylomirabilota bacterium | reverse complement strand
TCCGCCAGGTGGATCGTCACGCCCGTCTCGCGCTCGCCCGCCGCCAGCACCGCCTCGTGCACATGGCGGCCGTACATGCCCGGCCCGCCGAACTTCGGGAGCAAGGCCGGGTGGACGTTCAGCACCCGACCGGCGAAGTGTCGCAGCGTCTGCGGGCCGAGCTTCTTGAGATAGCCGACGAGCAGCACGAGGTCGACGTCGTGGGCGACCAGGGTGTCGAGGATGGCGGCGTCGAGGCGGGTCGGGTCGGGGTGGCTCGTTCCGCTCAGGTGGCAGCACGGGATGCCCCGCCGCCGGGCGCGGGCCAGTGCCTCGGCGTCGGCGTTGTTGCTGATGACGAGCCGCGGGGCGGCGGCCAGCTTGCCCGTCGCGCATGCTTCCGCGACCGCTTCGAGGCTGCTGCCACGATGCGAGGCCAGGAAGCGGAGCTTCACGCGCCGAAGATTTCCACGAAGCGCTTCTTGATCTCCTCGTTGCGCTTCTCGAGCTCTTCGGGCTCGACGCTCAGCAGCTTCAGCTCCGAGAGCTTTGGCTTGTCGGCCGGATACTTTACGTCCGGGTGTCCGGTGTAGAGGCCCTCGGAGTCGGCCATCACCTGCTGGATCTCGCGGCTGAAGCCGAAATCCGTGAAGAGCTTGGCCGCGTTGGGGTGGGGCGCGAAGCTCGTGATGGCCGTTGGTGAGACGACCAGCGGCACGCCTTCCTTGGGATAGACGATCTCGATCGGGTTGCCCTTCTTCTTCGTCTGGTAAAAGGTGTACTCACCGCCGTCGACCGCCACCGCCCGCTCGCCCGAGGCCACCACGCCCGAGGGATCGACCGCCGATTGCACGAGCATCGGCCGGTTCTGGGCGAGCTGCTTGAAGTAGTCCCAGCCGTACTGGTTCACCAGTGCCAGCACGTGAGTGGCGATGACGCCGCTGTAACCCGGGTGCGCCGTCACCAGCTTGCCCTTCCAGCGGGGATCGAGCAGGTCCTTCCACGTCTTCGGCGCCTCCGCCGCGGGGACCACCTTGGTGTTGTAGGCGATGACGTTCACCGTGGCGCGCAGGCCGTAGTAGAAACCGTCCTTGTCCTTGAACCCGGCCGGGAACCCGTCGACGCCGGGCGGCGTGTACTTGAGCAGCAGGTTCTTGCCCTTGAGCAGCACGAAGTGGCCGGCGTCGGAGGTGTGCACGACGTCCACGTTCTTGATGCCCGCCTGCAGCTCCTGCATCACCCGCGACAGCACCCGCTCGGAGCCCGTGCGGTGCACCTCGACCTTGACGCCCGGATAGGCGGCCTCGAACAGCTTGGCGACCTTCTCCGCGCTGGGCAGCGCCAGCGACGTGTACCAGACGACCTTGCCTTCCTTCTTCGCAGCCTCCAGGCGCGGGTCCTGGGCGGCGGCCGCCCCGGCACCGAGGAGGAGGACGAGCAGCAGGGTCACCGCGTGGATGACGATGGGCATGACGCTCCCTTCTCGTGACGCACTCGTTGGCAGTGGATCATACGCTTGCCGGCGAAATCTCACCATGCCATCATCCTCGCCGTTCGGGCACCACGAGAGAGGAACCAGCCATGCGACTCAGTCTCGCCTACGAGATGCAGCGGCCGGTCGTGGACGATCACGCCGTGATCGAGGAGACGCTGCAGCAGTGCCTGCTGGCCGACGAGATGGGCTTCGACACGATCTGGTTCGTCGAGCACCACTTCCTGACCAGCTTCTCGATGTCCCCCTGCCCCGAGGTCATCTTCGGCGCGCTGAGCCGGCTGACGAAGCGGGTCCGCCTGGGGTTCGGCGTGGTGATCCTCCCCTACCACCACCCGGTGCGAGTGGCCGAGCGGGTCGCGATGGTCGACCACATGTCCGGTGGACGCGTCGAGTTCGGCACCGGGCGGTCGGCCCCCTACGAGCAGATGGGCATGGGCATCGACCCGCGCGACACGCGGGCCATGTGGGAGGAATCGCTCCGGATGATCCCCCGCATCTGGGAGGACGGCCTCTTCTCGTGGCAGGGCAAGTTCTGGAGCGTGCCGCCCCGCGACGTGCGCCCCAAGCCGCACCAGAAACCGCATCCCCCGATCTGGGTCGCCGCCCTGCAGCCGGCCACCTACGAGCTGGCGGCCGAGCTCGGCATCGGCGTGATGGCGCTCAGCGTCGCGGCGCCGTCCTTTCTCGCCCCGCACATCAAGACGTACAAGGAGCGCGTGCGCCGGGCGACGCCGGTTGGCAAGTTCGTCAACGACCAGTGGCTGAGCGCCACCATGGGACTCTGCAGCGACGACGACCGGGCGGCCCGCGAGCTGGCCGCCACGTCGCTGCGCACCTTCTTCGGGCCCGACCGGCCCTACCTCAAGGACCAGACGCACCTGTACGAGCAGCTCGTCGCGTCGTGGGGCGGTGTCCCGGAGCACCTGAGGGCAAACTTCGCGCGCTATCTCAAGACGGACGGTGCCGAGGGCGCGCCCACCGTCGACCTCTCCGGCGGCTCCGGCCAGATCGCCGCGGCGCTGTGGAACCAGATCGACGCCGACACGCTCGTGGACCGCGGCGTGCTCGTGGCCGGCAATCCGGAGAGCTGCCTGCGCTCCATCGCCATCCACGAGGAGGCGGGAGTGGACGAGCTGCAATTCCTCATGGCCACCGAGAGCGTGCCCCACGAGCGCGTCATGTCGTCCATCGAGATGTTCGGCCGCCACGTCATCCCCGAGCTCAGGAAGAAGTCGGCGCGGCCGAGCTAGGCGACCCGCACCGCCCGGACCTCGGCGCCGGCAGAGCCGTGTGAGCACGGTCGCGATCCTGAACCCCCGGTCCGGTCGCGGCCGCGCGAGCCGCGCCTGGGCCGCCGTTCGAGCCCACCTGCCTGGTTCCGTCGAGATCCTCGAGACCCAGGCTCCCGGGCACGCGATCACGCTCACGCGCGGGGCGCTCCAGCGCGGGGCGACGACGGTCGTCGCGGTCGGGGGGGACGGAACGGTCAGCGAGGTCGTCAACGGGTTCTTCGACGGCGACCGATCCGTCGCGCCCGGCGCGCGGCTGGCGATCGTTCCCCACGGCACCGGCTCCGACTTTTGTCGAAGCGTGAACTTGCCCGCCAGCGCCCCGTCGCTCGCCGTGGTCATCAAGAGCGGCTCCGCCGTGCCGATCGACGTCATGCGCGTGCGATACACCGGCCCGGACGGGAGCATTCGGCCGCGGTACGCCATCAACGTCGTCAGCTTCGGCCTGGGCGGTGCCGTGGCGGCGCGGGTCGACCGCTCCTCCAAGCGCTTGGGCGGCACCGTCACGTTCCTCGCGGCGACATTGCAGACGGTGCTCCGGTTTTCCCCCCTGGCGGTCAGGCTCACGCTGGATCATGCCCCCGTCGTGAACGCGACGATCATGCAGGTCGCAGTCGGCAACGGACAGTTCCACGGCGGCGGCATGCGGGCGTGTCCGGAGGCGA
>JBKOZA010000060.1:0-2375 GCA_046725675.1 Candidatus Methylomirabilota bacterium | reverse complement strand
GTGGCGTGGATCTGCGCGGGCGTCAGGCCCTCGTACTTCCCGTAGTTCCACTCGACGAGGTCGGCGTCGACGGCGGCCGCGTCGCCCAGGCCGCACAGCTCGCAGGTCTCGCGCGCGCGCTGCAGGGGGCTGGTGAGCACGCGCGCGAAGGACTCCCTGGCCAGCACGGGGCGCAGGCGGCCGGCCAGCCGGCGGCCGTTGTCGGTCAGGGGAATGTCGGTCGTCCCCGTGTGTTGCCCGCTCAGGCTCCACGCGGTCTCGCCGTGCCTGACCCCGAAGACCCGGCGAGTGGGGCTGGCTACAGTGGCCATCTCAGCGCCCGCCGTCCGGCGGGCACGCGAGGGCGTCCTGCACGCGCAGCCAGCGGCCGTGGTGCTCGCGGATCACCGCGATGGCCTCGTCGGCCGTCTTCGAGGTGCGCAGTCGGTCAGGTTGTTGACGATCTCCCCCCGGCTCAGGACGGCCACGTCCACTGGTCGACCTCGGGCTTGTCGATACCGTGCTCATAGGCGTACTTCTGACACTCGATCTGCATGTTGCGCAGCCGCTCCTTGGCGTGAGCACCGACACGCTGCAGCGACGGCACCCGGTCGATGACGTCGATGGCCAGGCTGAAGCGGTCGATCTCGTTCTGGATGGCCAGGTCGAGCGGCGTGTTGATGTTGCCCTTCTCCTTGTACCCGCGCACGTGGAGGTTGCGGTGGTTCGTGCGCCGGTAGGTCAGGCGGTGGATCAGCGAAGGGTAGCCGTGGAAGTTGAAGATGATGGGCTTGTCGGTGGTGAACAGGCTGTCGAAGTCCCGGTCCGAGAGGCCGTGCGAGTGCTCGGTGGACGGCATCAGCTTGTAGAGGTCGACCACGTTGATGAAGCGGATCTTGAGGTCGCGGAAGTGCTCGCGCAGCAGCGTCACGGCCGCCAGCGCCTCCTTGGTGGGGATGTCGCCGGCGCAGGCCATGACGACGTCGGGCTCGGTGCCCTGGTCGTTGCTCGCCTTGTTCCAGATGCTGAGGCCCTTGGTGCAGTGGCCGATGGCCTCGTCCATAGACATGTACTGCAGGTGCTTCTGCTTGTCGCAGACGATGACGTTGATGTAGCCGGTGCTCCTGAGACAGTGATCGGCCACGCAGAGCAGGGTGTTCACGTCGGGCGGCAGGTAGATGCGGCACACGTTCGGGGCCTTGTTCAGCACCACGTCGAGGAAGCCGGGATCCTGGTGCGTGAACCCGTTGTGATCCTGGCGCCACACGGTGGAGGTCAGCAGCAGGTTCAGCGACGGCACCGGCGCCCGCCACGCCTGCTCGCGACTGCTGGCGAGCCACTTGGCGTGCATGTTGAACATAGAGTCGATGACGTGGGCGAAGGCCTCGTAGGTGGACAGGAACCCGTGGCGGCCCGTCAGGAGATATCCCTCGAGCCAGCCCTCCAGCGTGTGCTCCGACAACATCTCGAGGACCCGGCCGTCGGTCGACAGCTGGCCGCCGTCGGCATCTTCCGGCAAGGACTCGGCCAGCCACAGCTTCTTGCTCACCTCGTAGATCGCGTCGAGCCGATTCGAGCTGTTCTCGTCGGGACCGAAGACCCGGAAGTTTGTCATGTTGTCGCGCATGATGTCGCGCAGGAACTGGCCCAACGGCCGGGTGTTCTCCGCCATGATCTGGCCCGGCTTCTCGACCTTGAGGGCGTAGCTGCGGAAATCCGGCATCCGCAGCGGCTTGCGCAGCAGCCCGCCGTTGGCGTGAGGATTGGCGCCCATGCGGCGCGCGCCCTTGGGGGCGAGCGCCCTGAGCTCAGGGATCAGCCGCCCCATCTCGTCGAACAGCTCCTGGGGCCGGTAGCTGCGCATCCACTCATCCAGCTGCTTCAGGTGCCCCGGGTTACCGTGCATGCCCGAGAGCGGCACCTGATGCGAGCGCCAGAAGCCTTCCACCTTGTGGCCGTCCACCTCCCGGGGACCGGTCCAGCCCTTGGGGCTGCGGAGCACGATCATGGGCCAGCGCGGCCGCACGGCCTTGCCGTTCGCCCGCGCCTGCTGCTGGATCCGCCTGATCTCCAGCACGCAATCCTCCAGCGTCGCCGCCATCTGCTGGTGCATGAGCGCGGGGTCGTGGCCTTCCACGAAATGCGGCGTCCAGCCGTAGCCGCGGAACAGGCTCTCCAGCTCCTCGTGGGAGATGCGGGCGAGCAGCGTCGGGTTGTTGATCTTGTACCCGTTGAGATGCAGGATCGGCAGCACGGCGCCGTCGCGGACCGGGCTCAGGAACTTGTTGGAGTGCCAGGACGTGGCCAGCGGCCCGGTCTCGGCCTCGCCATCGCCCACCATCGGCACCACGAGCAGATCTGGATTGTCGAAGGCGGCGCCGAAGGCGTGGGAGACG
>JBKOZA010000059.1:0-4760 GCA_046725675.1 Candidatus Methylomirabilota bacterium | reverse complement strand
GCTCTACAAGAACACGCCCACCAAGGCCGTCTACCAGCGGCTGATCCTGCGCCGCCTCGAGCGCCTGTGCGTGGACTGGCGCCCGGAGATCGTGCTCGTGATCAAGGGCGGTCCGATCACCCCCGACGTCGTCCGGCGCGTCCGCCGCAGCACCGGCGCCCGCTTCGTGAACTTCTTTCCCGACAATCCTCTCTGGATGATCCCCTTCGAGTGCCTGGAGGCGTACGACGTCTTCTTCACCAAGGAGCGCTACGCGCTGCGGACGCTGTCCTCGGTCGGCCTGCGCAACCTCCACTACCTGCCGATGTACTGCGTGCCGGCCCTGCATCATCGTGTGACGCTGACGGCGGACGAGCAGCATCGCTTCGGCGCCGAGATCTCGCTGGTCGGCAACCGCTACCACTATCGCGAGCGGCTGGTCCGCGCGCTGGCCGGACGACCGTTGCGCGTGTGGGGGCGCGGCTGGCGCGGCGTCGACGACCCCGCCGTGCGCAGCCTCGTCGCCGGCGGCCCCGTGTTCGGGCGGGACAAGCTGTGCGTGTACGCGGGATCGACGCTCTCGCTCAACCCGCATCATCCGATGAACGACATCGTCGGCGTCAACACCCGGGCGTTCGAGCTGGCCGCGGCGGCGAGCTGTCAGGTGGCCGACTTCAAGGAGGACCTGGCCACGCTGTTCAAGCCCGACGAGGAAGTGCTCGTCTATCGGGACCTCGGCGAGCTCACCCAGCTGCTCGATCACTACCTGGCCCGACCCGACGAGGCCCGCGCCGTCGGTGAAAACGCCCGACGCCGCGCGCTCGCCGAGCACACGCTGCGGCACCGCGTGGACGAGATGCTCACGGTGATCCGCGCCCGGTGTGCCTCGTGAGCGAGGCGCCGCCACCGAGCCGGAGCGGCATCGCCTTCGACGAGGTCGCGCTGCGCAAGCGCGGCGCCGAGCGTCTCGGCCCCCGCTGACCACGTGCCGCTGCCCCGGGCGTTCTACCTCCGGCCCGCGCGGGCCGTCGCCCACGACCTGCTCGGCTGCATCCTCGTCTCGCGGCGGGGTCGGGCGCTGACGGCCGGACGCATCGTGGAGACCGAGGCCTACCTGGGCCCCGAGGACGCCGCCTCCCACGCGGCGTTCCGTCCAGGCAGCCACTGGCTGTTCTACGGCCGGGGGGGCGTTGCCTACGTGTTCCTCAACTACGGCACGCACTGCTGCCTGAACGCCATCACCGGGCGCGCGGGCATTCCCGGCTGCGTGCTGATCCGGGCGCTGGAACCCCTGCAGGGACGCCCGGTGATGGCTCGCCGGCGCGGGGTGCCGGCCGACGCGCGACGTCTGGCCTCCGGCCCGGGCAACCTCACCCGCGCCCTCGGGGTCACGCTGCGCGACAACGGCGCCGACCTCACGCGGGCGCCGTTGACGATCGAGCCGGCCCCGGCCCCCCGCCGCTTCCCCGTCGGTTCGGGCCCGCGGATCGGCATCACCCGCTCGGTCGACCTGCCGTTACGGTTCTGGATCGCCGGTAACCCCTTCGTGTCTCGCTGACGGCAGCACCCACGGTGTTGGATGCCCTCAGAAGGAGTAGACGCGCAGCTCCTCGGCGATCTCCACGGGCCCGGCGAAGTAGCGGCGCGCCTCCTCCGCGATGGCCTCGATGTCGGCGTGGTATTCGGCACCGACGTGCGTGAGGATCAGGCGGCGGGCGCCGGCCGAGGCGGCCACCCGTCCGGCGTCGGCGGCACTGGAGTGCGCGACCGCACGCCCAGCCGGGCGGTCGCTCTCGGCGAACGTCGCCTCGTGAACCAGCGTGTCGGCACCGCGGGCCAGGCCGACGACCGCCTCGCTCGGTCGCGTATCGGAGGAATAGACGAGGGCGCGGGTGCCGGCCTCGATCCGGACGGCGAAGTTCGGCATCGACCCGTGCTCGTTGGGCGCCGTGCGCACGACGAGCGAGCCGGTGACGGGCGCCCGGGCGCCGATCTCGAGATCGATCGGGACGAGCGCCACCGGGAAGAGATCCGGTCGCTCCCAGAGACCGAAGACTGCCAGGAGCGTCCGCAGCGCCTCGACGTGCTCGGGGCGGCAAACGACGGTCAGCGGCGCCCGGCGGCCGAGGAGACCCAGCTGGCGAACGAGCGAGGGCAGGCCGTAGGCGTGGTCGACGTGCAGGTGAGTGACGAACACGTGCGCGAGCAGAAGGGGGTCCATGCCGAGCCGACGCAGGCGGTGGACGGCGCTGCCCCCGCAGTCCACCAGCAGCAGGCCGTCGTCCGTTTGCACGACGATCGAGGTGTTGTCGCGCGTGGCCGAGGCGACCGCGGCCGAGGTCCCGAGGAATGCGAACCGCGGCGCCGTCACCGGTCCCGGCGCAGGGTCTCGGGATCGAACAGCGAGTCGGGCAGGTTGGTGTTCACGGCGATGGACCGCACGGCGATGAGCACGATCAGCTTGCCGTCCACGAACGCCTCCTGCCGGTGCGGGAAGGCGAAGGCGCCGGCCAGTGGCCGGTGCTCGGAGAAGGTGAGGTCCACCAGACCCTCGCCCCGGGGCAGACGCTCGCGCCGGATGAAGCGCACGACACCGTGCTCGGGATCGACCCACACCGCCGGGGTGTCACGCTCGCCCGCCCGGGCGCCGATCACCGTCACCGCTCGCCCGGCGACGCGAACCTCGTGGCTGACGTCGTCGCGGATGCCGAGCGCTCGCCACTCGGCGAGCACGTCGCCGGCACTACGCCGGAACGGCATGAGCAGGTGCGTGCGGTCCCGCTCGCGCTCGGCGGCCGGAGCCTCGGAGACCCGGCCGTCGGACGCCCGGATCCATACCTGGTCGGCGACCGACAGCCGCACCTCGCGGCGGCCCTCCATCACCTGCTCGACCCGCTGGCGGCGCGGGACCTTGATCCAGACCCGCTGCTCGCCCGTCGACTGGGCGTGGCGGCCATCGGGATGGTAGAGGGTGAACGTCTGCTCGATGGCGACGTCGGTAACCCGGGCACCGGCCAGGCGGGCCACGAAGGCCTCGACCGCCGTGCGGGCGTCGGCGCCGAGCGCGGCGAGGGGCACCAGCAACATGGCGAGTGCGACGAGCCGGAGGACCACGGGCCTGGTTATATCGTGTAAGGTCTCAAAACACCTTGCAAAACGTTGACAGGCCGGTGAGCGGCTTCGTATGATCGTTCGAAAGCAAAGGAGCCTGCGTGCCAACCTCTGAACCTCTCAGCTCCGGCGTGCTCGAACTCGTCCTGAATGCCGGTCCCGTCGCCAAGGTCGTCCTCGCGATCCTGCTGCTGTTCTCGATCGTGGCGTGGGCCCTCATCGTGGAGAAGTGGTGGCAGTTCCGCCGCGTTCGCCGCCAGACGCTGGCCTTCATGAAGGTGTTCCGCGAAGGGCGGCGACCGTCGATCGTGCACGCGGCGGCCCGGAAGTTCCGCGAGAGTCCGCTTGCCCAGCTCTACGCGGCAGCCTACGGCGAGATCTCGGGCGTGCCCGACGTCATCGACTCCGTGGTGGAGGATGGCGACGACGGCCTGTCGTCCGACCGGCTGGACGCGGTGCACCGTGCGATGCGCCGGACCGCGTCCCTGGAGATCGCCCAGCTCGAGCGCTACCTGCCGTTCCTTGCTACGACAGCGAGCTCGACGCCCTTCATCGGGCTCTTCGGCACCGTGTGGGGCATCATGTCGTCCTTCCACGGCATCAGCACGCAGGGCTCGGCCAGCCTGGCCGTGGTGGCGCCCGGCATCTCGGAGGCGCTGATCGCGACGGCCGCCGGCCTCGCCGCCGCCATCCCCGCCGTCATCGGCTACAACTACTTCGTCAACCGCGTCCGTCACTGGGCCACAGAGATGGACGGCTTCACCCTCGACCTGCTCAACGTGCTGAGCCGCCCGGTGGCGAAGCTGGGGCGACCGGCCAAAGATGGCGTTTAACGTCGGTCCGTCGGAGGGCGAGCGGCGGATGGGATCGTCGCTGGCCGAGATCAACATCATCCCGCTGGTCGACGTGGTGCTCGTGCTGCTGCTGATCTTCATGCTGACGGCGCCGATGATGTATCGCGGCATCGACGTCAACCTCCCGCGCGCGGCCGCCAAGCCGACCGCGGTCGAGGAGCGCATGGTGCTCACCCTGACCAAGGAGCGGGCCCTCTACCTGAACGACAAGCGCATCGTCCCGGGCGGGCTCGACGCGCAGCTGCGCACGGCATTCCAGGGCCGCAAGGACAAGACACTGTACCTCAAGGCCGATGCCGCTCTCTCGTACGGCGCGGTGATCGAGACGATGGACCAGGTGCGCCGCGCCGGCATCGAGCGCCTGGGCATGGTGACCGAGCCTACGCGGGAGCGCTGAGCAGTGGGTGCCGCAAGCCTGTTGTTGCTCACGACGCGCACGCGACCGCGGACCGGTCCGGCCCTGCGGCCGGTCCCGCTCCCCGTCAGGGCGACGGTGCTCTCGGCGATCGTGCACAGCGCGCTGGCGGGGGGCCTGCTCCTCGGCACGCACTTCCTCGCGCGCAGCCAGCCGAAGATGTACATCGTGAACCTGGTGCCGGCGGTAGCCGCCGTCGGGACGCCCCAGGGGCGGACCACCCAGCCCCCGAGGACCGAGACGCCCCCACCGCCGCGGGTCAGCCAGCGCAGTGAGCCGCCCGTGCGCGAGACCCCGCGGGCGGCGCCGCCGCCGCCGGCGCCGACCCCGCCCCCCGACCTACCGGCCCGGCCGCAATCGCCACCCGACTTGCCCACGCGCACTCCGGCGTTGCCGGACCC
>JBKOZA010000058.1:0-3546 GCA_046725675.1 Candidatus Methylomirabilota bacterium | reverse complement strand
AGCAATCGGGTCGCCCGCCCGTGGCTCTCGGGTCAGCCGCTGGAGACGCCGGGCAACCGGCGTCCTAGAGAAATGATCGTCGCCCGGGCGCAAGCCCGGGACACAGAACCCGGCTTACAGGCCTTCTCCGGTGCGCGCCTTCCCTTACGAGCACTTGCGTGTCACTTATTCATTCACTTTTGGGTATGGCCCAGAATCCGGGCCTGTAATCCGCACCCTTCACGCAAGCTCATCGTCGTCCGGGTCCCGCAATCGGTCTTGGATTAAATCGCCCATTTAGGCCGAGGACTTGGGGCCTCTTAGACGGCGCCGCCGAACCTCCGCTGGCCCCCGCCCGCGACCCGCTGGCGGGCGCCGGCGCGTGCGCAGCACCCACTGACCCCGTGCAAGCCCTTGACAGTCCTGTATCGATGGCCGCACGATCCGCATTCGGCCGTTGATTCGGGGAAAGCGGTACGGCGAGGGTTGCCCATGGACCAGCAGGGAGCTGCGGCCGGACGTCGTTCAGCAGCCACGGCGATGGCCTCCCCCATCGCCCACCTCTTCGCGGCGCAGCAGGCGGCACTGGGCGAGCTGATGACTGGCATGGACGCTGACACCCGGTGGGCCCTGCTCCTCGGCCCGGAGGGTAGCGGGAGGAGCACCGTTGTCCGGGCCCTGCTCGACGAGCTCCGGCTCGCCACCACCGCCGTAGCGGCCTTCGATGCGCGGGAGACCCCGGATGTGGAGCACCTGGGGGCCGGTATTCGCGACCAGCTCGGACTTCCGAACAAGCGGAAGTTCCTCGCCGACGACCACTCTGTCTCCGACATCGTGGCCAGCCGATCCGAGCTCCGGACGCCGCTGGTGGTGGTCGTGGACGACGCCGATGCGCTGTCCTCGACGAGCGTGAAGTGGCTGGCGGGCCTGGCGGCGAGCGCCTCTCGCCCGGAGACCGCCTGCTACGTCGTTCTGGTCGGCGCCCCGGAGCTCCAGGACTCGGCCAGCCACGCGTGGGCCCGAGGCGGATCGGGTCGCGCCTCCGTCTGCTGCATCCTCGAGCCCATGACCTCGACCGAAGTCCGCCGGTACGTCGAGCAGTGGCGACACTCCCGCGGCGACACCTGGGTGAAGTTCTCGGACGCCGCAATCCAGAAGATCGAGATGTATGCGAAGGGGCGACCGGGATTGATCGGCGAGCTCTGCTCGCGCGCCGTCACGCTTCCCAGCACGCGTGTCACGGAACAGGTCTCGGTCGAGGCCGTCGTGGAGACCGCGGAGAGGCTGGGCCTGGGCCGCGCGAGCGGCTCCACGATCGAGCGCGAGAGCCGGATCGAGCGCGGATCGAGCCGTCGCGTCGCCGGCTGGGCGGTGCTAGCGATCGGAGCGGCGACGCTCGCGGCGCTCCTCGGCTACGTCGGCCTGCCCCGCGTCGGCCCCACTCTGATCGCGAGGGCGACCGGCTGGCTGGGCCTGTCCGTGCCCGCCATCGATCGCTCGACCTCCGACGTCACGCGCTCACGGAGAGAGGAGACTCGCCGCGAACCCGGAGTCGCGACCGCGCGCGCGACGGGTGGAACCGCGGCCGTCGCGCTCCCGCCCCGACCAAGCCGCGAGCCGCGCCCGGCTGAGGCGACGCCCCGCCCGATGGCCATGGCGCCGTCCGCCCAGCAGGTTGCCGCCCTGATGGAGCGTGCGCGCGACGGCGAGGTCGGCGAGCTCACCCGACTCGTCTCCGCCGGCGTCTCGCCGAATGTGCGCGACGCCAGCGGCTTCACGCCGCTCATGGTCGCCGTCATGAACGATCAGGTACCGGCCGCGCGCGCCCTCCTCGATCGGGGCGCCGACATCAACGCTCGGGCCCGCGGCGGCATCACCGCACTCATGCTCTCGGTCATCAACGACCGACCGAACGCCGTGAAGCTCCTCCTGGAACGCGATGCCGACGTCAACGCCCAGAGCGGCGCCGGCTGGACCGCGCTCACGTTCGCGGTATGGAAGGGCGACGCCGGCGTCGTCCGCGCGCTGTTGAGCCACGGGGCCAAGCCGAACGTGATCGACAAGCAAGGCTGGACACCGCTCGACTATGCGCCGCCGAAGCTCCCGCCGACCGACACCGCCTCCGAAGCCCAGGCGGGCACCGAAAGCGGTGCCCCCGAGTCCACCTCCCAGAACCCGGCCGAGCCCCGGTAACCCCTGCCGCGGTCGGGAGGCGCTCGGATCCGCGCCGGCGGACCCGGATCTCTATTGCCCGCTCGACGTCTCTGGGCGATCGTCGGGACGGCGGACTCGAACTACCTGCGCTCGAGCATCGACGGCCAGTTCGGGGAAGGCACCGAGCGCGCGGTCCGCGCCTGCAGTACGACCGCTGCGCCGCCGAGTCACCGGTGGACATGGGCCCCCGGACGCCCTTGCACCCGGCCACGACGGAGACCTTTCGCCCGACCCGCTACCATCCGGACACGACGTACACGGCGGTGCCCGACCGGACCAAGCCTCGGCTGCGACGAGCCCTACGCGCTGCGCCGCTACAACGGCGGCGGCGTCAACTCGTATCACTACTCGTACGAGGCGCTCCAGCGGCTCACCCGGCCTTCGCTGGCCCCCTGACCGCCGACCCGTCGCTCACACGCGCTGCGGCAGCGAGGCGCCCGGCATCGCCCGCGGACGCCGTCGCCAGATGCTGCGGCGCCAGCGAATTCCGATGAAGACGGTGCAGGCCAGTCCGAGAACCGCTGACGCCGTGATCGTCAGCGTGTAGCCGATCCACTCGATCAGCACGCCGGAGGCGACCAGGCCGAGCGGCAACCCGTAGACGGCGAGCGTCCGCACGCCCATGACGCGGCCACGGAAGCCCTCGCCAGCGGCGGCCAGCAGCGTCGCCGCCATCGAGATGATCATCACGCCCTGGACGAACCCGGCGAGGAACAATGTGACCAGGCCGGCGTCCAGGCTGCGGGCGTAGCCGAAGCCGAGCAGGAGCAGATACCAGAGCGCCGTGCACCCCAGCGCCCAGCGTGCCGGGCGCCGGGGGGCGCGCCTGAGCACCATCGCGATCGAGGCCAGCAAGCCGCCGAGCGAGAAGCTGGCCACGAGCCAGCCCAGGCCGGTGGCGTCGACGCGGTACACCTCGCGGGCGATGTACGGCAGCAGACCGCCCGAGGCGGGGTACGCGGTGAGGTTGACCAGGAACGCCAGCAGCATCATCGCCAGCAGCTCAGGGGTGACCAGCACGCGCTGCAGCACCTCCACGAGCTCGCGCCACCCCGACGGCGGTGGCAATGACGGCCCGGCCGTCAGGTCGGCGGGATCGGGTGCCGGGATCCGAGGTGCCACGCCCAGCGTCAGAACCAGGCTCACCGCATAGAGACCGGTGACGACCAGATAGGTGACGCCGACGCCGAGCACGGTGGAGAGCCCGGCGCCGGCCAGAGCGCCTCCGATCCGCGCGGAGTCCGAGGTGACGCGCGACATCCCGAGGGCGCCGATGATGGCGGCCGGCGGGATCGTCTCGCCGATCAACGCGTTGCGGATCACGAGATCGTTGGGGCGCACGAGCCCGCCCAG
>JBKOZA010000057.1:0-1089 GCA_046725675.1 Candidatus Methylomirabilota bacterium | reverse complement strand
GATTCGCGGTCGCGTCGACGAGGCCGTGAGCTTCCCGCTCGCACTCCTTCCCGGCCAGAAGGACGTGGCCCGGGCCGTGCTGAGCAAGCAGACGGGGGCGGTTCTCCTGCTCACCGCTGCCATCGAGTGGTTCACGCAGCTGCACTACCTGTCGTCCTTCAAGGACAACGAGACGCTCGATCCGTTCACCCGACACATTTTTAAGTGCCACTGGCTGGAGGAGTCCCAGCATGCCCGCATGGACCATCTCGAGACGCTGCGGGCGTTCACCGGCATCGCCGAAGAAGACAGGCAGGCGGCCATCGAGGATCTGATCGAGCTCGTCGGCGCCCTGGACGGCCTGCTGCAGCAGCAGGCGGGATTCGACGTCGACAATCTGGAGCGCTATCTCGATCGCTCGCTGAGCGCGTCCGTTCGGCGGGAGGTCTACGCGCGCGTGCTTGACGCCAAACGCTATACCTTCATCGAGAGCGGTGTCACGCACCCCAATTTCCAGGAGCTGTTCGGGGCCGTCACGACGCCCGCTCAACAGGAGAAGGTCCAAAAGGCGCTGGCGGGCATCCTGCAGCCGGCGTGATCACCCGGCACCGAAAGCAATTGGCCACGTCGCAGTCACGGACGTGGCCGATCCTTTCGGCACCCCGAAGCTCGCCGTTCGAGACCCTACCCTTTATGCCGGCGGCACCATTCTTGGTTGTGCTGATTAAGAGACCAGGGACAGACGAGACGGTGAGCAGGTCACGGTGGATGCATGAGCAGGGAAGACCCATAGCCAGGCCACGCTGCACAAGCCGATAGGAGAATGTTATGCGCGAGAGGATTCGCAGAAAGACTGCGCGCAAACGCGCCGCGTTCAAGAAGAAGCAGAAGAAGCGCCGCCTGCGCGCCGCCGGGCGCCTTCGTTAGAGGACGACTGAGGCACAACCTCCGGAGCCCTTCGGCGTGGCACGGTCAAGCGAGGATCTTGGGATACAGGACCGAGCCGTCCTTGAACCCAAACTGGGCGGACGAGACGGAGATCACGCCCGAGATCCCCCGGTGGCTCCCCGTCTCAGCCTAACGGGAACCGCCGCTGCGCCGCATGGCGCT
>JBKOZA010000056.1:0-2436 GCA_046725675.1 Candidatus Methylomirabilota bacterium | reverse complement strand
GTAGAACTCCTTGATGTCGGCGTTCTGTCGCAGCGCATCGGCGCTGCCTTCCAGCACGATGCGGCCCGTCTCCATGACGTAGCCGTGCTCGGCGATGGTCAGGGCCAGCGTGGCGTTCTGCTCGACGAGCAGCACGGTGAGGCGCTCCTGCCGGTTCATGCGCTGCACGATCTGGAAGATCTCCTCGACCAGCATGGGCGCCAGGCCCAGCGACGGCTCGTCCAGCAGCATCACCCGGGGGGTCGACATCAGCGCGCGGCCGATGACGAGCATCTGCTGCTCGCCGCCCGAGAGATAGCCCGACTGGACGTGCCGGCGGTCGCCCAGCCGCGGGAAGTACTCGTACACGCGCTCGATCCCCTCGCGCAGCCGGGAGCGGTCGGCCTGGATGTGACCGCCGGCGATCAGGTTCTCCTCGGTGGTGAGGTGCTCGAACACACGCCGCCCCTCGAATACCTGCACGACCCCCCGCCGGACGACCGCGTGGGGCGGCAGGCGATCGATCCGCTCGCCGCCCAGCTCGATGGCCCCCTTGGTGATCTCGCCCCGCTCCGAGTGCAGCAGCCCCGAGATCGCCTTGAGCGTCGTGGTCTTCCCCGCCCCGTTGGCTCCGAGCAGGGTCGTGATGCCGCCCTCCCGCACCTCGAGCGACACGCCCTTGAGGACGAGGATCACGCCGTCGTAGATCACCTCGACGTTGTTCAGTGTCAGCATCCGATGCCCCGAAGACGAAGCGGTCGCAGAGGTTGCGTCGCCGCGCGGGCGGTGGCGGTGGCCGGGCGAGAGGCAGTCCCTGGACTGCCTCCGCGCCGGCGGCCGCCGCCGTCGATGGGCACGCTACTTCTTCGCGCCCGATTCCTTGATGTGCTTGGCCACGACGTCCTGGTAGGCGGCGAACCAGTCCGTCTCCTTCTCGAACTTGCCGCCCTTGACCTGCCAGATCTGCACGAGGCCCCCACCCTCGTGGTCGGTGTTGGTGATCTTCAGGGGCGGCACCAGCCCGCCCAGCGTGAAGTTGGAGATCTTCTCGAAGCCCTTCTTCACGTCCTCGCCGGTGATCTTGCCGTCCGGCTTGGCCTTGAGCGCGTTGCGGAGGGCCTCGACGTGCAGGGCGGCGATGAGGACGCCACGGTTGTAGAAGACGGTGGACGCCATCTCCTTGGGCGCCGGCTTGCCCTGCTTCTTGTACATCTCGCGGATCTCGTTGAGCACCGGATAGTCGGTGCCGACGCCGGCGAACTGCATCGCGTGATAGCCCTCGGCGACGCCGAAGCCGCCGGCGCCCTCGATGTTGGCTTCGGCCGAGGCCCACACCATCCCGACGACCTTGCGCAGCGGATAGCCGATCCGCTTCAGCTCCTTGATGGACACCGAGGGAGCGCCGCCGAACAGGTGGGAGATGACGAAGTCCGCCTTGAAGCGCTGGGCGATGTCGAGCACCTGGGCGCCCATCTCGACGCCGGGGGGCGGGACCGCGAACGTCTTGAGCGTGAAGCTCTCCTTGGCCGCCAGGTCCTCGAGGACGTCGATGGGCTCCCGGCCGGCCGGGTTGTCGTAGAAGATGTAGGCGATCTTCTTGCCCTTGAGGCTGCCGCCCAGCTGCTTCTTCGCGAAGTCGGTGGCGGCCGCCGCCTGCGACCAGTAGGTGGCGGCGATGGGGAAGATGTAGGGATAGCGCTGCCCGTCCGCGGCGGCGGCGCTGCCGAAGCCGGGCGAGGTGCCGGGGATCCGGTCCTCGGTCAGCTTGGCGGCCAGCGCGTAGATCTGCGGCGTCCCGTAGATCGCCATCGTGACGGCGCCGTCCTTCTTGTGGCGCTCGTAGGACTCGACGGCTGGCGGGACCTTGTACTCGTGGTCGATCTCGAGGGCCTTGACCTGGCGTCCCTCGATGCCCCCCTTGGAGTTCACCAGGGCGATGTAGTCGTGAAAGCCCGGGCACAGCACCGTGCCCACGATCTGGGTGGGGCCGGTTCGGTCGCACTGCAGCCCGATGACGACCTCGCCCTTGGACTGGGCCGCCGCCGGGGTCGCCGCCAGCAGGCCACCGGCCGCCACCATGACGGCCGCTGCGATTGCCAGGAACTGTCTCATCGACGCTCTCCTTCCTCGCGTACCTCAGTACGCGAATGGCCAGACGCGGAAGTAGCTGCGGATGTTCCGCCACAGGCGATTCAGCCCCTCGGGCTCCACGATCAGGAAGAAGATGATGAGGGCGCCGAACACCATGAGACGGAGGTTGGGGATGAGGTTGAGCACGGTCTGCTGGGCGAGGAACACCCCGCCGAAGGCCTCCATGGCGTAGCGGATGACGATCGGCAGCAGGGTGACGAAGATGGCGCCGAAGATCGAGCCCAGCACGGACCCGAGCCCGCCGATGATGATCATGGCCAGGTAGTCGATCGACACGCCGATCTGGAACTGCTCGTAGTTGGCGAT
>JBKOZA010000055.1:0-4541 GCA_046725675.1 Candidatus Methylomirabilota bacterium | reverse complement strand
CGCGACGGCGAGAAACGCATCGGCCTGGTCGGCGCCTGTGTCTCCGACTATCCATGGATCGGTGAGCTGCTGAAGGTGGTCGAGGACAACGGCCTCGAGCTATCGATCTCCTCGCTGCGCGCCGACAGCCTCACCGAGGATTTGGCCGCGTCCCTGGCCCGCGGCGGCCACCGGACCCTCACCATCGCGCCCGAGGCGGGGACCGAGCGGCTGCGCCGGGCGATCCGCAAGGCGATCACGGACGAGCAGATCCTGGGCGCCTGCGATCTGGTGCGCGCCCAGGGGCTGCCGAACTTGAAAACCTACTTCATGATCGGCCAGCCGACCGAGACGGATGAGGACGTCGCCGCCATCCCCGCGCTCGCCCGCCGCATGCTGGAGCGGCTTCGCGTCCTGGACCCGCGGGGGCGTCCGTTCGGGCGGCTCACGCTATCGATCTCGTCCTTCGTGCCCAAGCCGTGGACGCCGTTCCAGTGGGCGCCGTTCGCCGGCGCCGGCGCGCTGGGCGCCAAGCTGGAGATCATCAAGCGCGGCGTGGGCGGGGTGGCCAGCGTGCGCGTGCTGCACGAGAATCCCCGCGAGGCGGCCCTGCAGGCCCTCCTGGCCCGGGGCGACCGTCGCGTCGGCGAGTTCCTGGAAGCGGCGGCACGGGCGGGTGGCGACTGGCGGCGCGCGCTGCGCGACTGGGCCGGCGACCCCGACTTCTACACCACGCGCCCCCGGCGGCTCGACGAACGGCTGCCCTGGGACCACTTCGACGTCGGCGTCAAGAAGGCGGGGCTCGCGCGGGAATGGGAGCGCGCGCAGGCCGTCGAGCCCGTTCCGGTGGAGGCGGTCTGATGCCGCTGGCCGACGTGCGCGGCCGCTTCCTGCGCAACCTGCGCGTCTCCGTCACCGATCGGTGCAATCTGCGCTGCGGTTACTGCATGCCGGAGGAGGAGTACGTCTGGCTCCCGCGCGCGGACATCCTGCACTTCGGCGAGGTCGCCGCCCTGACCGACGTGTTCCTGGACCTGGGCGTCGACAAGGTGCGCCTCACCGGGGGGGAGCCGCTGCTGCGCCGTGACCTGCCGCGACTGGTCGCGATGCTGGCGGCCCGGACCCGGATCCGCGACCTCGCCATGACGACCAACGGGGTGCTGCTCGCCGCGCACGCGCCGGCGCTCCGGGCCGCCGGCCTGCACCGGGTGACGGTCAGCCTCGACACGCTGGACGCGACGCGGTTCGCGCGGCTCACGAACCGCCCGACGCACGCCCAGGTGCTGGAAGGCATCGCCAGCCTGGCCCCGGCGGGATTCACCGGGACCAAGCTCGACACGGTGGTGATCCGCGGCGTGAACGACGACGAGCTGGGCGATCTCATCGAGTTCGGCAAGGGCGTGCCGGCCGAGGTCCGGTTCATCGAGTACATGGACGTCGGCGGCGCCACCCGGTGGTCGCTGGATCAGGTCGTCAGTCGCAAGGAGATGCTCGAGCGGCTGGAGGCTCGGTACGGACGCATCGAGCCGCTCGTCGAGGTGTCCACGGCGCCCGCCGATCGCTTTCGACTGTCCGACGGCACGACGTTCGGCATCATCGCGTCGACGACGGCGCCCTTCTGCGCCGACTGCGACCGGAGCCGGCTCACCGCCGACGGGCTCTGGTATCTCTGCCTCTACGCCACGCGCGGCATCGATCTGCGGGGACCACTGCGCGGGGGAGCCGGACCCGACGAGCTGGGGGCGCTGATCACCGGGGGCTGGCGGGCGCGCACCGACCGTGGTGCCGAGGATCGCCTGGCGCTGGGCAACCGGCAGCCGCTGGTGCAGATCGGCGGTCTCAGGCGCGATCCCCACCTCGAGATGCACACGCGCGGAGGCTGAGCATGAGCACCGGCGATCCCGTCACCGTCGACGTCCGCGAGCGCGGGGCCAACCAGCAGAGCGTGGACCGCCGGCTGTTCATGCAGCTGCAGGTGCTCGGCGGCTGCAGCGACAGCAAGCCGCTGGTGCGCGCGCTGGAGGCGAGCCGGGGGGAGGCGGTGCTCTACCAGGATCTGAACGACCCGCGCGGCGTGGCGGTGCTGGGGATGAGCGAGGACCCGGCGTTCTTCGTGGGGCCCTTCCGCGAACTGCTCAATGCAGGGCCGTTCGGCGAGCTGATGCTCAAGCCGGAGCTCACGATGGTGGGCCGCACCTACGCATCCGGCTTCGAGACCGATCTCGAGGAATGGCTGCTGCGCCGTCCCCGCCGCACGGCGCTGAACCCGGAGTGGCCGTGGGCCATCTGGTACCCGCTGCGGCGCACGGGCAGCTTCGCGCGGCTGCCCGCGCAGGAGCAGGGGACGATCATCCGCGAGCACAGCGTACTCGGGCGCGCGTACGGCGAGGCCGACCTGGCCCACGACGTTCGCCTGGCCTGCCACGGCCTCGACGCGCACGACAACGATTTCGTCATCGGGCTGGTCGGACACGCGCTGCATCCGCTGTCGCACCTGGTCCAGGCCATGCGCAAGACGGTGCAGACCTCACAGTATCTGCAGACGCTGGGGCCGTTCTTCGTCGGCCACGTGCTCTGGCAGAGCCCGCTGCGATAGCCTGGAACTCCTGGAGGAGCTCAGGCGATGGCCAAGCGCGCGCCGGCCCGCCTCACCAAGACGCTCGCGGATTTCGTCGCGTGGGAGCGCGTCTGCCGGGTCGCGACGAGCGGTGCCGCCGGGGTGCCGCACCTGGTGCCGGTGTGCCACGTCGTCGCCGGCGGCAAGATCTACTTCGCCTCCGGCGACAACGGGCGGAAGGTCAAGAACCTCCGCGACAACCCGCGCGTCACGGTGACGGTCGACGTGTACTCCGATCACTGGGGCACGCTCAAGGGCGTGATGGTGCAGGGCCGAGCGCGGCTCATCGAGCGTGGCCCACGGTTCCGTCGGATCCGGGATCGCCTGTATCGCAAGTACCCGCAGTACCCGCGCGAGGCGGCCATCAGCCCATCGGACTCGGTCGTCGTGGAGGTGACGCCCACGCGTGTCTTCTCCTGGGGCTTCGACTGACGCGCCGGTCGTGACGACCAGCCCGCCCCCGTCCGGCGCGCGCTCGCGGCTGGCGTACCTGGACGGCCTGCGCGGCGTCGCGCTGGTCCTCATGGTCGTGAACCACACCGCCCGCTGGTGGGTGGACGCCCACATGACGTGGGCACGCTACGGGCTGATCTACGTCACCCTCACCCTGGCGGCGCCGATGTTCCTCTTCCTCGTCGGCTTCTGCCTGCCGCTGGCGCGCTCCGCCACCACGCCCGAGAGCTTCGGTGACCTCGCGCGACGGTTCGTCCCCCGCGGCGCCCGCATCGTCGGCGCCGGACTGTTGCTGAATCTCCTGGTGTTCTCGGACGAGCCGGTGATCAGCGGCGGCGTGCTGCAGACGATCGGCCTGGCCATCATCGCGATGGTGCCGGCGATGTGGCTGTTGCGGTTCTGGTGGGGCGCCTGGGCCCTGCTGCTCGTCGCGGCCGCCGGCTACGTCGCCTTCGTGCAGGCCTATCCCTTCCTCACGCGGTTCGTCGCCGAGCACTCCCTCGTCGGTCTCATGCTCTTCTACGACTTTCCTCCGTGGCCGTGGCTCAGCCTGGTGCTGATCGGCCTCGTGCTGGGCACGACCTGGCTGCAGGCGCATCGCCGGAGTCCCGAGGACGGAGCCCGCTACCTGACGATCGCCGCCGCGGTCGGAGGGTTGCTGGTGCTCGCATTCTTCCTGCACGACTGGTGGCGCGCCGTGCCGATGCGGTTCGGCATGCGGCGCGATTTCATCCTGAACCGTCACTGGACCCCGCGGGGGGCGGCGCTGCTGTGGGTACTGGGCATGGTCTTGCTGATGCTCGCGGCCGCGTACTGGGGGTGGGAGCGTCGGCGCTGGCAGCTGCGCGGGCTCGTCGTACTCGGGCAGACGGCGCTGTTCCTCTATTTCGTCCACCAGGTCATTGCCTACACGGTGGTCAGGGGCTGGCTGGGCTGGCGCTTCGAGGACTGGCCGCGGTTCTGGATCGCCAACGCCGTCTTCGTGGTCGTCCTGCTCGGGCTGGGGTGGCTGTGGCGCGATGTCAAGGGACGAGCGATGCGGGCGCGGCGGCCTGTCCTGGCGGCGCCGGGCTGAGCGGGACCATGGAGTCCACGACGACGGTGTAGCTCGACGCGCGGCGCCGGGGCGTGCGAGGATGGCGCCGCCCATGAGCCGGATCGAGGCGGCGGCCGTCTGGAACGCGCCGGGTAGGACGGTGGTCCTGTCGCTCGTGCTCGGCGCGCTGGGCGTGACGCTGTGGTTGCCGCCGCTCAGCCCCGATCTGTCGGCAGCCGGACAGCGCGCACTGGTCGTCACGCTCATCACCATCGTCCTGTGGACGACCGAGAGTCTCGAGCCCGGCGTGACGGCGCTGCTCAGCGTCACGCTGCTGGCCCTCACCGGCGCCGCCGCCAGCATGCGCGAGGCGCTGCAGGGCTTCGCCAACCCGGTCCCGTATTTCCTCGCGGGTGTCCTCACGATGGGCGTGGCCGTCGTGCGCAGCGGGCTCGC